>JACCYY010000086.1 GCA_013696235.1 Sporichthyaceae bacterium
CCGAAGATCACCGCGACGATCACCAGCGTGAGCGCCCGGTCGGTGTTCGACGCACCCTCGTCCAGCGTGATGCCGGGGATCAGCCACGTGGCCACAGCGAGCGCGACGGCATTGACGAGCAGCCGGACCAGGAGACTCATGGTTGGCATGGTCCCACCCGCGGCGAAGTGCCTCGGGGTTGGCAGGTGCCGAGCCCGCGTCGCGGGCCTCGGTCACCGGCGCACCGGCGGTTCCGTCGGCACCTGTTCGGTCGGCGCCGCTTCGGGCAGAACGGCAGGTGGTCCTGCTTCGGTGTCGGCCGCCCCGTCGGGCGCCTCGAGCACCGGTCGTGGCCGCTCGGCCCGCACCACGAGCGCCACGCCGACAACGACGATCGCGCCACCGGCGAGGATGGCCGCGGTCACCGGTTCGCTCAGGATGAGCGCGCCCAGGAAGACGGCTACGACGGGGTTGACGTACGCGTACGTCGCGACCAGCGACAGCGGTGCGTTCTGCAGCAGCCAGACGTACGCGGAGAACGCCACGACCGAGCCGAAGACGACCAGGTACCCGAGCGCGAACCACGAGGACCCTGATGCGGTCCCGAAGTCGGATGGCCGCTCGCCTCCGATCAAGCCGACCACGAGCAGGGCGATCGCGCCGGCGAGCATCTCCCACACCGTCGCCGCGAACGGGTTCGCCGGCATCGCCGTGCGCTGGGACAGGAACGAGCCGATCGACCACGACGTGGTCGCGCCGATGATCAGGAGGATGCCGGTCGTGGTGCCGCCCGCGCCGCCGTCCGGGAGGACGAGCACGCCGAGGCCGACGAAGCCGACCAGCACGCCGAGCCAGGTCAACAGGCGCGGTCGGGCGCCGGACCCGGTACGGAGCAGGATCACCCAGAGCGGCACCATCGCGACCAGGAGCGCAGTGAGCCCGGAGGGCACCGTCTGCTCGCCGAGCGTGACCCCGCCGTTGCCGCCGGCCAGGAGCAGGACGCCGACGAACGCCGCGCCGCGCAGCTCGCGCAGGCGTACGCGCAGGACGCTCGGACCCGAGCGGATCGCGAGGAACGTGCCCATGAGAAGGGCAGCGGTGAAGAAGCGTGCGCTGGCCGACAGCAGCGGCGGCATGTCCTCGACGGCCACCCGGATCGCCAGGTACGTGGAGCCCCAGACGATGTAGACGACGACCAGCGCCGACCAGAGGGCACCACGGGAGGCATCTGTCCGCTGGTGCGTCGCCGAGTTCGCTGTCATGACCGTCCTGTCCTCGTGGTCCTGACACCTATTCAACCCGGACCCTCCGACCCGGCACCAGCGGATATCCGCCATCGCACCCCGAACTACGGCCAACACCGGCCTGAGGCGGTCGGCACCCCGATCGAAGGGCGCTGTGTGCTGTGACTCGCCGACGCCAGCGGTCCTGTCCGTCCGCTGATCGGCGCCTGTCGGCTCTCCCCGCCCCGAAGGCTGGGGCCGCCGCCGGCTCGTAGGGTGTTGCGCGTGGCTGACGGACCGCGCCTGCGGGCGAACCTCGACGACATCCCGACGTACGTGCCCGGCCGACGAGTGGCTGCGCCGGGCGCGACGCAGCGGATGTACAAGCTGTCGTCGAACGAGAACCCGTTCCCGCCGCTGCCCAGCGTGCTCCAGACGATCACCGACGCGAGCACCTGGATCAACCGGTACCCCGACATGTTTGCGACCGAGCTCGTGTCCGCGATCGCCGAGCGCTTCGACGTGCCGGCGAACCATGTCGCGGTCGGCACCGGCTCCGTGGGCGTGTGCCAGCAGATCGTCCAGTCCACCGCCGGTCCGGGCGACGAGGTGATCTACGCATGGCGGTCGTTCGAGGCGTACCCGATCCTCGTCCAGGTGTCCGGGGCCACCAGCGTGCAGGTGCCGCTCACGTCGACGGAGAAGCACGACCTCGACGCCATGCTGGCCGCGATCACCGACCGCACGCGCCTGATCCTGGTCTGCACGCCGAACAACCCCACCGGGCCGGCGATCCGCCGCCAGCGGCTCGAGCGGTTCCTCGACGCGGTGCCGCCGGAGATCCTCGTCGTCGTCGACGAGGCGTACGTCGAGTTCGTCCGCGACCCCGAGGTCGCCGACGGTCTCGAGCTCTACCGCGACCGGCCGAACGTCTGCGTGCTGCGGACCTTCTCCAAGGCGTACGGGCTCGCAGGGCTCCGGGTCGGGTACGCCGTGGCGCACGAGCCGGTGGCCGAGGCGCTGCGCAAGTGCGCGGTGCCGTTCGGGGTCTCGGTCATCGCGCAGTCCGCGGCGATCGCGTCGCTCGCCGCGGAGGACGAGCTGCTCAAGCGCGTCGCGGACATCGTGGCCGAGCGCGTACGGGTCCGCGACGCGCTGCGCGAGCAGGGCTGGCCGGTGCCGCCCACCGAGGCGAACTTCGTCTGGTTCCGGCTCTCCGAGCGCACCGACGCGTTCGCGGCGGCATGCGAGTCGGCCGGCGTCATCGTCCGGCCGTTCTCCGGCGAGGGTGTCAGGGCGAGCATCGGCGAGCCCGACGCCAACGACGTCCTGGTCCAGGTGGCTGCTGACTTCGCTCCTGCCTAGGAGCCCGCACGGCTGATGTCGTGCCTCTCACGGCCGAAGGCCAATGGATTCGAAGGCCGATGGTGTATGCCGAAGGCCTGGTCCGGGAGTACCTTCTTGGCGGGTGAAGGAGCCGATCGGGATGAACGTGCGGCAGCGTGCGGGTGGCCAAGACAAGCTGGCGGCTCGGACGCGCGCGGACGGGGCCAGCGCGTCTGCGCCGTCGGTCAGGCCGCGTCAGATCTCGGTCGAGCTGGCCAGTTCCGCGAAGAGCGTGCCACTGGCCCGATCGGTGGTCATCGATCTCCTGCGCCGCAACGGGGGCGACAGCGCGGTCGACGTCGCCGGCCTGCTCACCAGCGAGCTCGTGACCAACGCGGTCATCCACGGGGCGTCCAGCGTCGGGCTGCTGGCGACCCTGTCGGAGCACCGGCTGCGGGTCGAGGCGTCGGACCGTTCGCCCAAGGCACCGGTCGTCCGCACGGCGGCCCCCGACGACACGACTGGGCGCGGCCTTCTCGTCGTGGCGAGCCTGGCCACCGACTGGGGCTACGAGACGCGTCCCAGCGGCAAGTCCGTCTGGTTCGAGCTCGCCCTCTGAGCCGCGGCGGACGCCAGCCGTCCCGGCGCCGATCGTGGGTCCCGTCCGGCCCGTCCAGATCATCGGTACCGTGTCTCCGGCGTACCGGCCGATCCGGCTGCGCGCCGTCCAGGCCCGGAACCGGGCTGATCGTCGACAAGGAGCCTCATGACCACGGAGTCATCGGGTGACCTCGCCACCGGCGAGCCCGCTGGAGCGTCCGTTCCGCTCGTCCAGCTGCTCACCCCGGACGGCGAGCGGGTCGAGCACCCCGACTACGAGTTCGACGGGACCGACGAGGACATCCGCGGCTTCTACCGCGACCTCGTGCTGACCCGGCGCGTCGATGCCGAGGGCGTGGCGCTGCAGCGCCAGGGCGAGCTCGGCATCTGGGCCTCGCTGCTCGGCCAGGAGGCCGCGCAGGTCGGTTCGGGCCGGGCCATGCGTCCGCAGGACTACGCGTTCCCGACCTACCGCGAGCACGGTGTCGCCATGTGCCGCGGCGTCGACCCGGTCCGGCTGCTCGGGCTCTTCCGCGGGGCGGACCAGGGCAGCTGGGACGCCGAGAAGCACAACTTCCACCTCTACACGATCGTGATCGGCGCCCAGACCCTGCACGCGACCGGGTACGCGATGGGCATCCAGCGCGACGGTGCGGTCGGTGACGACGACGGAGCCGCGGTGATCGCCTACTTCGGTGACGGTGCGACCAGCCAGGGTGACGTGAACGAGGCGTTCATCTGGGCCAGCGTCATGAACGCACCGGTGGTGTTCTTCTGCCAGAACAACCAGTGGGCGATCTCGGTGCCGCTCGAGCGGCAGACCCGCATCCCGATCTACCAGCGGGCCGCCGGGTTCGGCTTCCCCGGCGTCCGGGTCGACGGCAACGACGTCCTCGCCTCGTACGCCGTGACGAAGGCGGCGCTGGACAACGCCAGGACCGGCAACGGCCCGACCCTGATCGAGGCGTACACGTACCGGATGGGCGCGCACACCACGACCGACGACCCGACCCGCTACCGGGTGGCCGCCGAGCTGGACGAGTGGAAGGCCAAGGACCCGGTCAGCCGAGTGCGTACGTATCTCGAGCGCAACGACGGTGCAGCCGACGAGGCGTTCTTCGCCGCCGTCGAGGTGGAGGCGGACGAGCTCGCCACCCGGATCCGCCGCGAGACGCAGGAGATGCCGAGCCCGGAACCGACCTCGTTCTTCGACCATGTGTACGTCGAGGACACGCCCAGGTTGACCCGCGACCGCGAGGCGTACGCGGCGTACCTGGAGTCCTTCGACGCCGATGCCGCAGCTGTGGGAGGTCACTGAGATGGCACCGACCACGCTCGGCAAGGCGCTCAACATGGGGTTGCGCAAGGCCATGGAGGACGACCCCAAGGTCCTGATCATGGGTGAGGACGTCGGCAAGCTCGGGGGTGTGTTCCGGATCACCGACGGCCTCCAGAAGGACTTCGGCGAGGACCGGGTGATCGACACCCCGCTCGCGGAGTCGGGGATCATCGGCACGGCGATCGGCCTCGCGCTGCGCGGCTACCGTCCGGTGTGCGAGATCCAGTTCGACGGGTTCGTGTGGCCGGGGTACGACCAGATCGTCGCCCAGCTGGCCAAGATGCACTACCGGTCACAGGGTCGACTGCGGCTGCCGGTCGTCGTCCGCATCCCGTTCGGCGGAGGCATCGGCGCGGTGGAGCACCACTCGGAGAGCCCGGAGGCGTACTTCGCGCACACGCCGGGCCTGCGCGTCGTCGTCTGCTCGAACCCGGTCGACTCGTACTTCATGATCCAGCAGGCGATCGCCACGGACGACCCGGTGATCTTTTTCGAGCCGAAGCGTCGCTACTACGAGAAGGGCGAGCTCGACACCTCGATCACGCCCGAGCCGATGTTCCAGGCCCGGACGGTCCGTCCCGGCACGGACCTCACGCTGGTCGCGTACGGGCCGATGGTGAAGGTCGCGCTGGAGGCCGCATCGGCGGCGGAGGCAGAGGGTCGGAGCCTCGAGGTGATCGACCTGCGCTCGCTCTCGCCGCTGGACTCCGACACCGTCGTCGCCTCCGTGCGGCGGACCGGTCGCGCGGTGATCGTGCACGAGGCCTCGACCACGCTCGGCATCGGCGCCGAGCTGGCTGCCCGGGTGACCGAGGAGTGCTTCTACTCGCTCGAGTCGCCGGTGCTGCGCGTGGGTGGGTTCGACACCCCGTACCCGCCGGCGAAGGTCGAGGAGGAGTGGCTTCCCGACCTCGACCGGGTGCTCGACGCCGTCGACCGATCCTTCGGCTTCTGAGGAGTCTGCGGCGTGCCTACCTACCGTGAGTTCAAGCTCCCCGACGTCGGCGAGGGCTTGGTCGAGGCCGAGATCGTCACGTGGAAGGTCAAGCGTGGCGACTCGGTGAAGGTCAACGACATCGTGGTCGAGATCGAGACCGCCAAGTCGCTGGTCGAGCTGCCGACGCCGTACGCCGGCGTCGTCGCCGACCTGCTCGCGGCCGAGGGCGAGACGATCGCCGTCGGCACACCGTTCTTCGTCGTCGACGTGGACCCGGCCGGTGCGGCGCAGCCGAGCTCCCCGGCCGCCACGGGCACGTCGGTGTCCGATGCGTCGCTCGCTGAGGTCGAGGTGCCGACCGGTGACGAGCCGATCGAGCCGGGCCTGATCGGTGGTCCGGCGCCAGGAGGACGCACCTCGGTCCTGGTCGGGTACGGCCCGCGCGAGAGCAGCGGGAAGCGCCGCTCGCGCAAGACCGCGCAGGCTGCGGT
>JACCYY010000091.1 GCA_013696235.1 Sporichthyaceae bacterium
GTCGAGCACCGCGACCGCGTCGATCTCGACGAGCATCTCGGGGTGAAGCGGGATCCCAGTCCACGACGTAGGCCGTCATCTTCACCAGGTCCTCGAAGCTCGCCCCGGCCGCCTCGAGCGCGAGCGCGACGGTCAATAGCGCGCGCTCCATCTGGGCCGCAAGGCCCCCTGGCGATGGTTCCCCTCTCGTCGGTGCCAACCTGGCCGGCGATGTGGACGATGCAGGTCCCGCGCGTGGCCGTGGCGTGGCTGCCGATCGGGGGGCCTCGATGCCCGCGATGTTGTGGAGCGTGAGCGGCGGGGGAACGTGAGTCGCCTACCAGCGCGCGCCGCCAGCGGCCCCCCTTGCTACACCGCGTCAACGTGACCTACGGAGGGTAGCTGAGTTCGCTACACCGCGTCAAGATAACCTACGGAGGGTAGCTGAGGAAGTGCACGGGAGTACCCAAGCGTTATGAAAAGAGTCCAAACTGTGCGAAACGGCATCCCACCCGGCACGTTGGTCCCAATCGTCACACGGTCCGAAGAAGACGCTTGATCCAGCCTTTCGGGTCGCTGATCTCGTCCCGGGTAGGAAGCGTCTGCGGCGATGTCCAGACCTGGTTGAACGAGTCCCGGCCGATCTCGTCGACGACGGTGCGGACGAAGACGGCACCGTCGCGGTACTGCTTCATCTTCATCTCGAGTCCGAGCAGGCGGCGCAGCGCCTGGTCAACGGGACCCGCCCCGGCCCGGCGCTTGTTGAACTTCTTTCGGATGTCCTCGACGGTCGGGATCACGTCCGGCCCGACGCCGTCCATGACGTACTCAGCATGCCCTTCCAGCAACGACATCAGCCCGACCAACCGGTCGAGGATCTCCCGTTGCCGCGGCGTCTGCACGAGCTCGATCAGCGAGAAGTCGCCCTGCCCGCGGAACGAGCCGACCACGGCTCCGAGTGCGTCGCGCAGCCGGTCGGCCAGCGCGGCGGGGTCGACGTCGGTCTCCGCCACGAACGACTGCACCTGGGTGCGGAGGTAGTCGCGCAACCAGGGCACGGCCGTGAACTGCACGCGGTGGGTCTCCTCGTGCACGCACACCCAGGTCCGGAAGTCGGTCGGGTCGACCTCGAGCTCACGCTCGACGTGGAGGACGTTGGGTGCCACGAGCAGCAGCCGACCCGTGGCTCCTCCACCGGCGTAGAACGGGTCGAACTGGCCGAGCACCTTGCTGGAGAGGTAGGCCAGGAGCGCTCCAGCCTCCACCCCGGCGACCTTGGCCGACAGCGCGCCCCCGCGCCCGCTTCCGGACTGCTCGCCGTCCTTGCGCTTCTTGGCGACCAGCCGGGCCAACGGCGCGAGCACCTCGTCGAAAGCGCTGCTGTTCGCCTGGACCCACCCGGGACGGTCGACCACGACGACCGGCGCGGAGCCCGGCGGCGCGGACATGCCGGTGAAGTCCTTCACGTGCGCCTCGGCGGCACCCGCCCGCACCCGGAGGTCGGCAACCACCGCACGCGCTTCGGTGGCGCTGACCGCCGGTCCGGGCTTGGTCAGGCGGCGGGCGGTCGCCAGGGCGACGTCCCAGTCCACGAGGTTGGGGACGGACTCGTCGCCGTTGTCGTCGCCGGCGTCCGGGACGAGCTCGAGCGCGCTCGCTGGGTCGCTTCCTGGTGCAGGGGTTGCCGCAGAGGTCATGGCAACCACGCTACGTGGCGCTCGTACATGCCCCGGACGCGCGGCAGCCGGCTCGGATCGCGTCAGCGGCAGCCGCAGGTCGCGAGTCGGGCGGCGAGCTGGTCCACCGCACGCTGCGCGTCCAGCGTCGACACCGGCACCACGGCGTCGGCGAGCACGGCGAACACGAGCAGGCGACCGTCGGCGTCGACGACGTAGCCGGCAAGCGCCACGACGCGCGAGAGGTAGCCGGTCTTCGCGCGGATGTCACCGGCCTCGGGCGCGCTCTGCGGGTCGGCGAACCGGTTCGTGAGCGTGCCGGTGAACCCCGCCACCGGAAGCCCCGCCAGCAGCGATCTCGACGACCCGTCCGGGTCCTCGTACGCGAGCTCGAGCGCCCGGGCCAGCGTGACTGGGGCGATCCGGTTCTGGCGCGAGAGCCCGCTGCCGTCGGTCAGCACGAGCCCATCGGTCGGGATCCCGAGGCGTTCGAGCACCCCGACGATGGCGCGGCTTCCACCGGCGAAGGTCGGCTCCTCGCCCTCCGCGCGCGCGACGTGCCGGGCCAGCATCTCGGCGCCGTCGTTGTCGCTGCGGGTGAGCATCTGTCCGACGATCTCGGCCACGGTCGGCGACTCGGCCGAGGCGATGAGCGCACTGCCCGGCGATGCCCGCGGGGTCGACTGCGGCATCGGCGCGCCCTCCACCTGGACGCCGTGGTCACCGAGCAACGCGGCGAACCGCTCAGCGGCGAACCGGGCTGGGTCGTCGGCGCGCTGGGCGAAGCCGACCCGCGTACGGCCTCCGTCGAGGGACAGGGCGGAGACCGGAGCGACCTGACCGCCGGGAACGTAGCCGGCCTCCCAGGCCGGGTTGACGGCTGGCCCGGCGAAAAGGTCGGTTGCATACCCCAGGACCACCGAGGTCGTGCCGGCACGGAGCAGCTCCTCGGCGGTGGCTCGGGCCAGGAGGTCGAATCGCGTGATCGGGTAGACCCAGCTCTCGTTCACCTCGACCCGCTGCGAGAGGACCGGGTCGCCCCCGCCGACCAGCACGACCTGGCCCGCGGCCCGGACTACCGTGGTTCGGAACCTGGTGTCCGGTCCGAGCGTCTCGAGCGTGGCGAGCGCGGTCAGCACCTTGGTCGTCGAGGCAGGGACGTGGCCGCCGTCGGCGTCGAGATCGAGCAGCAGCTCGTCGGTGGCCGGGTCGAGCACCGTCGCGCCGATCCGCCCGCCGAGCGCCGGGTTCGCGAGCAGCGGCTGGAGCTGCGCGGCGACCCCGGACCCGGTCACCGCCGGCCCGAGGTCGAGAGCGTCCAGAACCGTCTCGGCCAGCTCGCGCGGTCGGGGCTCTTGATCTGTGGGCTGGTCGGTCGGTCGGCCTGACGGCCCGGTGGTCGGACCGCCGGGCGCCACGGGCGACGTGGACGGCAGGTCGCTCGGCGGTCCGGCCGTGTCGTCGCGGTTTCCCGTACGCATGACGACCACGACCGTGCCAGCGATGATCAGCAGCACCACGGCGAGCACGAGCCACTCTCCGATGCGAGGAGCCGCCGTGGCCGCTCGGCCCTGCTCCGGCTCCGGCACCACGGTCCCCCTGCGTCGCCTGGCGATTCGATCATGAAACCCTCCCACGGTTGGAAGGGTGCTCCGGCCGGGTTCCCGGCGTGACCGTGCGAGGTGGACACTAGGCGGGCGCTGGGTCGCCGGACCTCGTGCTTGCCCCGAGTGAGGAGCTGGTCGTGGACTTCGACGTCCTCATCGAGATCCCCAAGGGACAGCGCAACAAGTACGAGCTCGATCACAAGACCGGTCGGATGCGGCTGGACCGGATGCTGTTCACCTCGACCCG
>JACCYY010000109.1 GCA_013696235.1 Sporichthyaceae bacterium
GCGTCCACCCGGACTCGCTGCCCGGGTGCGCTGGTCGGCGACGATCCCGGAGGAGAGGATCGTCGGCCTGCTGCTCGCGTACGAGTACCTCGACAACGTGCCCGTGGACGTGGCTGAGATCGGGCCG
Source organism: Sporichthyaceae bacterium (assembly GCA_013696235.1). Taxonomy (GTDB): domain Bacteria; phylum Actinomycetota; class Actinomycetes; order JACCYY01; family JACCYY01; genus JACCYY01. The sequence continues at coordinate 128 of JACCYY010000109.1, forward strand.
GACGGCGTACCCCGGCTGGTGCTGGTCGACCCAGCGACGGGGGAGGAGCGGCTCGGCGGCTCCCTCGAGCCGGGCGACGCGGCCTGGCTCGCCCGCTGGTGGTCGCTTGACGGCGCGCCGAGCGGGACCAGGGCTGAGATCGGACGAGCGCGCGACGTCGCCTGGTCGACCGCAGTCAGCCGGGTGGGCTGCGGCGTGGTGCTCGCGGTCGACTACGACCACGGGCTGGCGCGCCGTCCAGCGAGCGGGACGCTGGCGGGGTACCGCCGGGGGCGGATGGTCCCCGCCGTGCCCGACGGCTCGTGCGACGTCACCGCGCACGTCGCGTTGGACGCGTGCGCCGAGGCGGGGGTCTCGGCCGGCGCGCGGGCGACTGCGCTGGTACGCCAGGCCGACGCGCTGGCAGCACTCGGCGTGGCCGCGGACCGTCCCGATGTGGGCATGGCCCGCGAGGACCCCCTCGGGTACCTACGCGCGCTCGACGCCGCCGGGACTGCCGCCGAGCTGCTCGACCGCAGCGGTCTGGGTGGCTTCGGCTGGCTCGTCCAGAGCGTCGGCGGGATCGGTCTGCCGGAGCGGTTCGCGCAGACCGGGTGAGCGCCGGCCGGACGTCTCCCAGCGGTCCGGCGCTGCCGCGATGCGCGCGTCGCGCTCCAGGCTGACCTCGTGGTCGAGCATGGCCCGCGCCGCACCGGCGTCGCGGTGCAGCGCGAGCACCGAGACCGGTCCCTTGGTCGTGTCCAGCCCGACGCTGGCGAGCCTCAGGCGGCGCTGCAGCGGCCCCTGGGTGATCCGCATGCTCTGCGGCTTGGCGTGCGGCATGAGCACGAGCTGACGTCGGACCCAGCCCTCTCTGGTGGCGAAAACCGAGCCGCTTGCCCCCGCCGCCAGGTACCGCCACCCGACCGGGCGCAGCCGGCCGGCGCGTGCTGGCGCCGGCACGAGCTCGAGCTCACCCGCCCGGACGCCAGGCAGCACCCGGGTGAGGAGCAGGTCGTACGCGACGGCGCGCCGGCCGACCGGCAGCAGCACGGAGGTCTTCTCGCTCTCTGCCTCGTTGTCGGCGGCGTAGCCAGCGACGTTGACGTCGAGCCGGACCAGGTCCAGGGGCCGCCAGAGCAACGGCTGGCTCACCCGGACCGCCTGGACACGTCCTGGCGGGACGGTCTGCGCGCGGGTGTCGAGCAGCCCCTTCTTGATGCGCAGCCCGTCCGGTGCCTCGGCCACCGTGAAGGCGTAGTTGGTCACGAACTGCCGGACGGCTGCGACCGCGAGACCCAGCAGCGCCGGGATGAACGGGACGAGAAACGCGGTGGTCCCGGTGATCGCCGCGGCCGCGGCCAGGCCGATGCCGACGACGACGAGCGCCAGCGTCGTGCCGGAGAGCACGCTGCCGAGCGCCAGCTGACCGGTCGGTACCCGGACGAGCGGGCGCTCGGGCGCCTCGGGGGTGGCGGCGTCGAGGCCGGCTGCGCGAGCGAGCAGCTCCGCCCGCAGCTGCCGGGCTCCGGGAAGCGAGAGGTAGGCCAGTGGTGCCTCGCTCGAGCCGCCACCGGCGACCTCGAGCCGCAGCTCGGCCAGCCCGGCGATGCGCGCGATCAACGGCCGTACGACGTCGACCGCCTGCAGGCGGTCGAGCTTGACCTGACGGGACTGGCGGAACAGCACGCCGGTCTGCACCTGCAGGACGTTGCCGACGATCCCGTACCTCGTGAAACGCCAGTAGAGATAGCCGTACGCGAGCGCCCCGACGAGGGCAGCGACGAAGAGCGCCGCCCAGATCGAGATCGGTGCGCCACCGTCGCCCGCGTCGGAGAAGCTCGAGCCGAACAGCTGTCCCTCGACCAGACCGGTGAGCTGGGTCCACAGGTAGCCGACTCCGGCTGCCACGACGAACCAGCTCTTGAGCAGCGGGGTGAGCGGGTGCAGCCTGCGCATCTCGGTGCTGCCGGTGAGATCAGGGCGCGGGTCCCCCGGCTCGACCCCCGCCCCGGACCCGGCCGCGACATCGGGGAGCGCGGCCGGCTCGGTCACAACCCGACCGACTTCGTCTCGCCGAGCCGCGCGAGCTGGTCGCGCAGATCGGCCGCGACCTGAGCCGGCAGCCCGGGGATCCTCGCGTCGGTCGCGGCCGAGGCGGTGTGCAGCTGGACGGTGGCGAGGCCGAACCGACGCAGTAACGGGCCGGCCTGGACGTCGACGTACTGCATCCGCGCGTACGGGACGACGACGAGCTGCCGGAACAGCAGGCCATTGGTGATCGTCAAGGCGTCGGCCCCGACGTCGTACCCGATCGCCGCGACCTGCCTGGTCACGAGCCAGGCGGCCAGACCCATGCCGAGGAGCGCGACCACGACGATCCCGGCGCCGATCGTCCACCACGGGACGAGGACCGCGAAGACCGTGCCGACGAGCGCGAGGAACCCCAGCTGGATCGCAGCCGAGATCAACCGGACGGTCCTGAGCTTCGGGGACACCGCGGTCCACGTCGTACCGGGCGGTGCGAAGGGCTCCAGCGACTCCACTTGCCCGAGCCTAAGCGAGCGACCGGCGCTATCGTCCGGCCGTGCCCGAGTCAACGTCCGCCCCGCCATACGAAGCCCTCAACCCGACGATGATCGCGAAGACCGCTGAGCGGTTGCGGGAGCGGGTCAACGCGCGGTTCCCAACGCGCGGACTCAACGGGGTGGCCGCCGAGCTGGTCCACGTGGTGCGAACGGCCGAGACCGACGCCGCCGAGATCGCCCGGCCACGATGGGGTCTGCGGCTCGCGATCGGCGTCCTGGTCGCCGTGATTGTGGCGACGTTCGTGTTCGGTGTGGTGCTCGCGTTCCGCGATGCCGGGTCGGCGATCGACGACCTGAGCTCGTTCGACTGGCTAGGCATCGCCGAGTCGGCCATCAACGACCTGGTCTTCGGGGGAATCGCGCTGTTCTTCCTCTTCTCGATCGAGCGCCGTCGCAAGCGCAGCGTCGCGCTCGAAGCGCTGCACCGCCTCCGATCGTTCGCCCACGTGATCGACATGCACCAGCTGACCAAAGACCCTGAGCGGATGGCGAGCGGGGTTGCCGCGACAGCGCAATCCCCTGTGCTCGAGCTGGCTCCGGACGAGCTCGGCCGATACCTCGACTACTGCAGCGAATTGCTCTCGGTCATCAGCAAGGTGGCTGCGATGTACGCCGAGGCCACGAACGACGGCCAGGTGCTCGCCACCGTGAACGAGATCGAGACGCTGACGGTCGGTCTCTCGCGCAAGATCTGGCAGAAGATCGCGCTCCTGCATGCGACCACCGGACCACAGCGACCGCTGCAGATGCACCTGCCCGGCCCGGCACCCGCGTGACAGCATGGCCGGGGTGAGCGTCGAACGCATCGTCGGCATCGGGTCCGGTGCGGCCGAGGTGGCCGCGGCGGAGGCGCCGGACGCCCTTGCGACGCAGGACATGGTCCTCAACA
>JACCYY010000153.1 GCA_013696235.1 Sporichthyaceae bacterium
TCGATCGAGCGGGACTTCGGCTGGTGTCTCGTCAACCTGTGGAGTGACAGCGTGCTCGGCCGGCGGCCGACGGCGCCGCGCCAGGTCGCCGAGGCACTCCTGACTCGTGGCTTCTGGCTGCCCGACAGCGTTCTCGAGGGCATCGCTCATCGGTACTGAGCTGACGTTCGGGGCAGGAGTTCCTTGATCATCGTGAAGAGTTGTGCGCTCGCTCCACGGCGTTTGGTGCGCACCAGATCACGGTGAAGGGTGGTGCGCTCGAGGAACGGCGTTCGGGCGAGAGTTCCTTGATCACTGCGGGGAGGGGAGAGGCCGGCGGGGCGCGGGGGTCAGAACAGGCGGGTGGTGGGGTCGTCGAGGCCGCGGAGCTGGTCGTAGTCGAGCCTCACGCACTCGATGCCGCGGTCGACGGCGAGGACGCGGGCCTGCGGCTTGATCTGCTGGGCGGCGAAGATCCCGCGCACCGGAGCGATACGCGGATCCCGGTTGAGCAGCTCGAGGTAGCGGGTGAGCTGCTCGACCCCGTCGATCTCGCCGCGCCGCTTGATCTCCACCGCGACCGACCCGCCGGCGTCGTCGCGGACCAGCAGATCGACCGGCCCGATCGCCGTCGGGTACTCCCGGCGGACCAGCGACCAACCCGCACCGAGCACCTCGACGCGTTCGGCCAGCAGCGCCTGCAGGTGCGCCTCGACACCGTCCTTCTGCAGTCCGGGGTCGAGGCCGAGCTCGTACGAGCGGTCAGCGAGGATCTCCTCGATCGTGATCACCAGTGCGTCGCCGGTCTTGCCGTGCTCGACCCGCCACTCCCCGACGCTCTCGCGAACCGTGCAGGGTGGGGTCATCCAGTTCAGCGGCTTGTATGCACCGCCGTCAGCGTGCACCGACACCGAGCCGTCGGCCTTGACCATGATCAACCGGATGGCCATCGGCAGGTGCGCGGTCAACCGACCTACGTAGTCCACGCTGCACCGAGCGATGACGAGCCGCACCCGGTCACCGTAACCGCCGGCGGGCTACCCGTCGGCGACCCGCCAGGGCAGGATGCGCGGGACCAGCACGTCGATCCAGACCAGCCGGTGGTCCGAGCTCGGGAAACCGCCGGGCAGATCCGGGTCGAACACGCCGGTCAGCCGGAACAGCGGGTCGTCGGTCGTCGGCCAGAACACGCCGGATCGCAGGATGAAGAGCAAGCGGTTTGGCAGGACGTAGTCGACCCGCAGGTTGCCCGGTGCGGTGTCGGCGAAGTCGGCGGTGTCGTACGCCGGGTTGCCCTCGTGCGTGAGGTTGGCGCCGCCCTGGAGCTCGGTCGCCTCAGGTCCGCCGGCGCTCGCCGGAGTCCGGTACGACGCGACGCGCGGGTGGTCGAGCAGCTGCTGGGCCGAGCCCGGGACGCTGTCGCCGTCGAACGGGTCGGAGTTCTGGTCGCCGGCGATCACGAAGCTCTCCCACGGCCGCAGCCCACCGCGACGGCCCGCGTCGTCGTAGATGTAGCCGGAGCGCAGCGGCGAGATGTAGTCGGCCCACAAGCGGATCTCGTCGTGGTTGCGCCGACCGTTGCGGTCCTCGGCGCTGTCGAAAACCGGCGGAGTCGGGTGGCTCACCAGGAAGTGGACGGTGTGCCGGCCGACCTTGATCGGCACGTCCCAGTGGCTCTTTGACGAGAGCCGGAACACCGCAAGCTCCTCGGCGGAGTACCAGTCGGCCGGCTCCGGTGTCGCCAGGTCGTCCGGCAGCAGCGCCCCGGGCATGTCCTTCCAGAGGAAGGTCTGGAACGTCCGGACCCGGCTCGCCTCGATCGGGTACCTCGAGTACACCGCCATCCCGAACTGCCCGGGGAAGAACCCGAAGCCGTACGCGTCGCCCGGCCCGCCGACGCTGCCGCTGTTGTCGAGGTCGAACCCGGACGGGATTCCGGTGTTCGACGGTGCCGAGTACCGGTACGGGTACGAGATCGGCGTGGACCCGTTGCGCGCGACCGACAGGTAGTTGTCCTGGAAGAGGCGCAGGGCCGTGCCGCTCGCGTCGTAGTCGAACTCGTTCACGAGCAGCACGTCGGGGCGCACCCGCTGGACGATCTCGGCGACGTTGCCGGCCTGCTCGTTGGCCGGCGTGGAGAGGTCGGTGATGAGCTGGCCGCTCGCCGACCGGTTGAGCGACGCGTTGAACGTCGAGAAGCGGACGTCGTCGAAGAGCCGCGGATCCGCCGTCGAGGCAGCTGATGGTCCCGGCGGCGGCGAGGCCGTCGCGATCGGTGGTCCGGCCAGAAGGGCCGCGCCGACCGCGATCGCACCTGCCGCAGCCACCCGCGCCGCTCGCCGGTTGCTCCGTCGATCGCTCATCGCGCCTCCTGAGGGCTGTTCGCCTGCTGGTGCAGTCGATGAAGACCGTAAGCCCGCGACCAGTGATCGGACCAGGGGTCAGCGGCGCCGGCCAGGTGAACGCCAGGTGACCGCGAGCAGCGCTGGATCCGCGCGGACGCCGCTCCGCCACGCTCTGGAAGACTGCGAGCCGGACGGCGTCCCACGGGGGTGGCCGAGGATCGACCACGGGCGAGGGGGATCGCGGGGCATGGGGGGCACGATCGATCGCGTCGGCGTGGTCGGCTTGGGCCAGATGGGCGCCGGGATCGCCGAGGTCTTCGTCCGCTCCGGTCTGGCCGTCGTGGGCATCGAGCCGACCGAGGACGCCCTCGACCGCGGTCGAGGGCACCTGCAGCGCTCCACCGATCGGGCCGTGCAGCGCAACCGGCTGTCGGCCGAGGACCAGCAGGCGATGCTGGACCGCATCACGTTCACGACGTCGATGGCCGACGCCAAGGACTGCGGCCTGGTGATCGAGGCCGTGCCCGAGATCCTCGACCTCAAGCGGGCGATCTTCGGCGAGCTCGACCGGGTGTGCGACCAGGCGACGATCCTGGCCACGAACACGTCCTCGCTGTCGGTCACCCAGATCGCCGTCGCGACCGGGCGGCAGTCGCGGGTGGTGGGCATGCACTTCTTCAACCCGGCGCCGGTGATGAAGCTCGTCGAGGTGGTCCGGACCGTGGTGACCGACCCGGCCGTGGTCTCCGACGTCGTCGCGCTGGCCGGTCGCCTGGGCAAGACGACGGTCTCCATCACCGACCGCGCCGGCTTCGTCGCGAACGCGCTGCTCTTCGGCTACCTGAACCGCGCGGTCACCCTCCACGAGTCCGGGTACGTCTCCCGCGACGACCTCGACGCCGCGATGGACCTCGGCGCCGGCTACCCCATGGGAGCGCTCGCCCTGCTCGACCTGATCGGCCTCGACACCTCGTACGAGATCCTCGAGACGTTGTACGCGCGATCGCGCGACCGCCTGCACGCCCCGGCGCCGATGCTCGGGCACATGGTCACCGCCGGGCTGTTAGGCCGGAAGTCGGGGCGGGGCTTCTACTCGTACGAGGCACCCGGCTCGGGGGTGGTCGTGGCCGATCAGGGTGCCTCCTCCACGTCGAGCCGCACGACGCCCGATCTGGAGGCTGCTCACGACGTCCGCCGGGTCGCGGTCGTCGGCTCGGGCCGACGCGCCGACGCGCTGGTCGCGACGTTCGCCGCCGCGTACGACGTGCGTCGTCTCTCCGAGCACGACCTGGACCAGTGGGGTCGGGACCCGCTCCCGGCCGCGCTGGCCGAGCTGCAGTCCTGCGACCTCGTGGTCGACGTCGGTGACGACACGCTGGTCGCGGCGCAGGGGAGGTTCGGGACGTTCGACGGGCTTGCACCGCACGCGGTGCTCGCCACCGCCTCCCGGACCCACCCGGTCACCGAGTGCGCCGCGGCGACCAGCACAGGCCGCCCGGCCAGCGTGGTCGGGCTGCACGTCCACCCGGCGGTGCGCCGGGGACCGCTGGTGGAGATCGTGCGGGGCGTGGACACCTCGGACGCCACCGTGGCGACCGCGCGCGGGGTCGCCCGACGGCTCGGCGCGCACGTG
>JACCYY010000214.1 GCA_013696235.1 Sporichthyaceae bacterium
CGTGGTCGCGGCGCGGCTCGGGCACGCTGACGCGGCCATCACCCTGCGGGTCTACGCGCACGTTCTGCGGGAGCAGGCGGCCGGTGTCGCGGACGTGTTCGCGCACGCGGTGGCGACGTCGTCATGAGCGTCGGCTCAGCGGCTGGTGTTAGCAAGGGTGTTAGCAAGCGGTCCGCCGAGAAAGAGCCGCGGCGACCGATCGAGCCGCTGACCTGCGGAAATACAAGAGCCGGCGAGGGGACTTGAACCCCTAACCTCCCGATTACAAGTCGGGTGCGCTGCCAATTGCGCCACGCCGGCCGGGCACCACGGCATGGTACGGGCGGGCCGGGCGGCGCCCAGGAGACGCGGGAGCGGCGGGCGTCAGGCCGAGAGGCGCAGAACTCGTGGCCACACCGATGCCCACCCGCCGACCGGCCCGGTGCACACCTGCACGCTCGCGTCCTGCTCCTCGCTGTCGATGTCGAAACCGAGATCCACGCGGTCGACCTCGCGGCAGCCCTCGAGCAGCCCGGACGTGTCGTCGAACCCCACGACCACGACCGGCCCGGCACCCTCCGGCGGCGGTCCCCACCGGCCGAAGCCGTTGTGGCCACTGAAGACCGGCACGTCGACGCCATACCACTCCGCCGCACCGGCCTCGCCGTAGTTCCAGGTGAGCACGACCTCGGCGTCACTGCCGTCAACGGCCTCCCGGATCGACGCCACGACCGCCGGCCAGCCGATCGTGTTCGTCTGGTCGTCGCTCGCGACCGCGTACGGCGAGCTGGCCCACCACGAGGCCGGGAGCAGCGGCAGCCCGATCGGCCAAGCCACCGCAGCCGTCAGCGCCAGGGCCACCACCGCAACCGTGATCCGGCGCTCCGACCACCGTTCGACCAGCGCCACGGAGCCGGCAGCGAGCAGGACGGGCATGAGGCCGCCCAGGTAGTACGCCTTGCCCCCGACGACGAGAAAGGCCAGCGCGAGCACGACGTACGACCATGCGATCGGCCGGGCCGCGCGCCACCGGTCGTCGCGCAGCAGCCGGACGATCCCGAAGATCCACAACGGCGCCGCGAGCGGGCTGACCTGCGCGAGCTGCAGCCCGACGTACGCGATCCGCTCGCCGAGCGCGCCGTACTCGTCCTGGATGTCGCCGGCCAGCGCGAGCTGCGGCCAACCGGCACCGGCTTGCCAGACCAGGTTCGGCACCCAGAGGAGCAGGGCGATCAGCGCGCCGGCCCAGGCCCACGGCGAGCGCAGGTGGTGGCGCACCGCCGGCGTGAGCCCGACGCCGACCACGAGCGCGACGAGCAGCCCGAGGACGAGCGTCTTGTTCTCGAGAGCGACGCCGGCCGCGACACCGACGGCGAGCCAGGTCCGCGGCTCGTCCCGCACAAGCGTACGAAGGACGAGCCACAGCACGACCGCCCAGGCCAGCGTGTCGAACGTGGCGGTCGAGAGCAGATGACCGATCGCCATCGTGAGCACCGACGTCGCGGTCACGATCGCGGCGAGGCGCTGGGCCGGCGCCGCACCACCCAGCTCGCGAGCGCAGAGGGCCGCGAGCACGACGACGAGCGCCATCGCGGCGGCGCTCACGGACCGGAGCGCGATCAGCGAGCCAGGTGCGACCGTGTCGACCAGGCTGGCGATGGCCGGGGTCAGCGGGGGCTGGTCCGGGTACCCCCACGCGAGCCGTCTGCCCGCGGCGACGAAGTAGAGCTCGTCCCGGTGCGGGCCGTAGCGCGGGGCGACCGCAAGCAGGAGCGCCACCAGCGCGGCGGCCACGCCGATGGTCGACCGGGCGAACGCAGGTCTTGCCAGCACAACCGCACCGCTCCCGAGACCGACACCTGACCGGCGTCCGAACGCCGGCGCCCCTTTCTACCGTTGCCCGGAGATGGCGCCGGGTGTGTCTGCCGTTGCGCGGGGGCGCTGGACGTACCGCGCGGCACCGGGCGGCCGGGAGAGTCGAGACCAAGGACGTCGACCTCGGCGGCCTGCAGATGACCTGAGGGCCGAGTACAGCCCGACGTTGCCGAAGGTACGCCCCGGACGTAGCGTGGCGGCGTCCGGCGCGGTGATCATCCGGGTCGGCGTCGAGGTGGAGCGTGCATGAGCTGGCGATCACGCAGAGCGTGGTCGATGCGGTCGTCGAGAAGCTCGACGGTGCCGACGTCCGGACGCTGACGCTCGAGATCGGTCGGCTCTCCGGCGTGGTTCCCGACTCGGTGCGATTCTGCTTCGAGCTGGTGAGCGCGGGGACGGTCCTGGAGGGTGCCACGCTCACCATCGTCGAACCGCCAGGTGCCGGCGCCTGCCGGAGCTGCGGCGACGAGTTCACGATGGAGGACGCCTTCCCGCTGTGCCCGTGCGGCAGCGCAGACGTCGAGGTCACCGCCGGTCGGCAGCTCAAGATCAGATCTGTGGAGGTGCGTTGAGGTGTGTGCGACCTGCGGCTGCTCGGACGAGGGTGGCGTGACCGTCACCGACCTCGATGCGCCCGCCCGTGCCCACCCCCATGACCACCCGCCTGGCTCGGAGCGCGACCACGACCACGAGCGCGAGCACGACCGCAAGACCGACATCCACCAGGACCGTCTGATCCAGCTCGAGCAGCAGGTCCTGGCCAAGAACGACCTGCTCGCCGAACGCAACCGGGGCTGGCTCGACGCCCGCGAGACGCTGGCGATCAACCTCATGAGCTCGCCCGGCTCGGGAAAGACGACGCTGCTCGAGCGCACGATCCGCGACACGGGCGACGACCTGTCCATCTCGGTGATCGAGGGCGACCAGGCGACGTTCCTCGATGCCGACCGGATCAAGGCGACCGGCTGCCGGGTGGTCCAGGTGAACACCGGCGCGGGGTGCCATCTCGACGCGGACATGGTTCGCCGGGCGCTTCGAACGCTCGACCCGCCGATCGGTTCAGTCGTGGTGGTGGAGAACGTCGGCAACCTGGTCTGCCCAGCGCTGTTCGACCTCGGCGAGACCGCTCGCGTCGTGGTCATGTCGGTCACTGAGGGTGCCGACAAGCCACTCAAGTATCCCCACATGTTCCGGACGGCGGACCTCGTCCTGCTCAACAAGGTCGACCTGTTGCCCTACGTCGACTTCGACGTCACGGCGTTCGCCACCGCGGTCCGCAACCTGAAGCCGGACGCCACGATCTGTGAGGTCTCGGCTACGACGGGTGACGGTATGGACGCTTGGTACGGCTGGTTGCGGGTCAGACGGGCGACCAACCCAGTCGCGTAGTCCGACAATCAAAGACTCGCGCATAATCGGCTCCCGCACTCGACTGGCCGCATGATCGTTTCGGGCGTACGTTTCCGGTCAAACAGGTGTTGCGCGCGGGGGGCCGCGTCGGCGTCCAAGTCAGACGTGACCCCGCTCTGCGCCGCATCGACGGCACCTCGGCGAAGGGCGGTCTTTCATGTCGGCAGCGCTGGACGATCCGGTCGCACAGGAAGTCGACGAGGGCCCCCTCGTTCACATCCTCTGGATCAACGCTGGGCTCTCGTGCGACGGTGACTCGGTCGCACTGACCGCTGCTACGCAGCCGAGCATCGAGGAGATCGCGCTCGGCGCCCTCCCGGGCCTGCCGCGGGTCGCGGTGCACTGGCCGCTGATCGACTTCGAGTGCGGCCCCAACGGTGGCGCGGACGACTTCCTCGAGTGGTTCTTCAAGGCCGATCGCGGTGAGCTCGAGCCGTTCGTGCTGGTGGTCGAGGGATCGATCCCGAACGAGTCGCTCAAGGAAGAGGGCTACTGGTGCGGGTTCGGCAACAACCCGATGACCGGGCAGCCGATGACGACGAGCGAATGGCTCGACCGGCTCGCGCCCAAGGCGCTCGCGGTTCTGGCCGTGGGCACCTGTGCCACCTACGGCGGCATCCACGCCATGGCCGGCAACCCGACCGGCGCGATGGGGGTGCCCGACTACCTCGGCTGGGACTGGAAGTCCAAGGCCGGGCTGCCGATCGTCTGCGTGCCGGGGTGCCCGGTGCAGCCGGACAACCTGTCGGAGACGATCACCTACCTGCTGTACCAGGCCACCGGCCAGGCGCCGATGATCCCGCTGGACGACCAGCTCCGGCCGCTGTGGCTCTTCGGCCGCACGGTGCACGAGGGCTGCGACCGCGCCGGCTACTACGAGCAGGGTGACTTCGCCGAGGAGTACGGCTCCCCGAAGTGCATCGTGAAACTCGGCTGCTGGGGACCCGTGGTCAAGTGCAACGTGCCGAAGCGTGGGTGGATCAACGGCGTGGGCGGTTGCCCGAACGTCGGTGGCATCTGCATCGGCTGCACGATGCCGGGCTTCCCGGACAAGTTCATGCCGTTCATGGACGAACCACCGGGCGGCAAGCTCTCGACGACCGCCGTCGGCGTCTACGGGGCCTCCATCCGCAAGCTCCGCTCGATCACCGGCAAGACCCTGGACAAGGAACCGAAGTGGCGCCACCCAGGCAAGCAGCTCACGACCGGCGCAAAGCGCACCTGGTAGCCGGAACAACGTCGAGGAGATCACAGAGATGACAGCGACACTGCCCCGGCACGGCGCGGCCGACACCGACGACAAGGGTCTCGTCGAGATGGCGTGGGACCCGATCACCCGGATCGTCGGGAGCCTCGGGATCTACACCAAGATCGACTTCGCGAACAAGGTCGTGGCCGAGTGCCACAGCAC
>JACCYY010000217.1 GCA_013696235.1 Sporichthyaceae bacterium
TGCGCTGCGGTGTCGCCCGCCCGGAGGCGTACGAGCCGACCTCGCTCGTCGGCACGTACGACGGCGTCGACTGGCTCGCCGTCGAGCAGGACGACGGCTACCTGTTCTACGCGCCGGGCCGGGTGACCTGGATCGAGGTCGATGTGCCGTCCGCGTACGCGCCTGAGCCGAACCCGCTGATCGACCTCGCACCAGCGGTCAGCGCGAGCGTGCCGCTCCTCGAGCGCTGAGCGTCTCGGTCCTCGGCGCCGGCTCATCCTGTGGGGCGGTGACGAGCGCCGCGACGAGCAGGAGTGCGGCGACCCCGGCGATCGCCGCGGCGCCGCCCCCGTAGGAGAGCAGGAGGTCGCCACGCTCTCGTGCGATCGAGTCGAGGCCGAGCGTCCGCCAGTACGCGATCGCAGCCACCGCGAGTGCGACCACGGCGAGCAGGGCCAGCAGCACCGCCGCCGGTGATGGCCGGGAGCGACCGTGGACGCGCCGCTCCAGCGGCTGCTCGCGTATCGGCCGAACCACCGCCAGCCCGATCGTGACGATGCCCAGCCAGGCGCCGACGACGAGGTAGCCGGCCACCACGTCGCTCGGCCGGTGCCAGCCGGCGGCGAGCGTCGCCACGCCGGTGAGGGCCGCGGTCCCGGTGCCGAACAGCGCCAGCAGCCCGCGCAGCCGGGCCGGGACGACCAGCACGAGCGCGACCGCCACCGAGGCCGCGACCGTCGAGTGCCCGCTCGGGAGCGAGTTCAGGGTGAGCGTGTCGATCCCGAGGTCCGGCCGGTCGAGCACGCCGTGCTTCAGCACCTGCGTGGTCATGTTCGCCCCGACCACGAGAGCAACGGCCGCCAGGGCGAGATCACCGCGCCGGCGGGAGAACGCGATCACGGCAACCGTGCCGGTGGCGAGAGCGAGCCCGACGACGGACACCAGTCCCAGCACCGTGAGCGCACCCTCGATGAGGTGGCCCCGGCCGATCCGCGCCCCCTGCAGCGCGGTCTCGTCCACCCGCTGGCCCGCCGCAGTGGACAGGAACACCGCGACAACCGCAGCCAGGCCGGCCAAGGAGGCGAGGGCGAGTCCTGCCCCAGCCACGGCCCGCTGGCCCGACGTCGTCACCGGACCACGGTAGGCGGTCGTGCCGTCGGCGGGTCGGCGCTGGAGCGCCGATCGGACCGGAAGCCCGAGCCTCAGCGCAGACCGGTCGGGCGGGCGAGCGCGAGACGCAGGAGCCGGTCGACGAGCGCCGGGTAGTCCATCCCGGACGCCGCCCAGAGCGCGGGATACATCGATCGCGGCGTGAAACCCGGCATGGTGTTCATCTCATTCACCACCACGCTCCCGGTCTCGGTGTAGAAGAAGTCCACCCGCGCGAGCCCCTCGCACCCCAGCACGTGGAACGCCTCCAGCGCGAGGTTGCGGACTCGGTCGTCGACGTCGGCCGGCACGTCCGCCGGGATCACGAGCTCGAGGTCGGACTCGTTGAGGTACTTCGCGTCGAAGTCGTAGAACGCGTGGTCCCCCGACACGACCACCTCGCCGACGACGCTGGCCTGCGGCTCGCCGTCCAGATTGCCGAGCACCGCGCACTCGAGCTCGCGGCCGACGACCATGGCCTCGACCAGGACCTTCGGGTCGAACTGCTCGGCGTGCGCCACCGCAGCGTCGAGCTCATCCGGGTCGTCGACCCGGGACACCCCGTAGCTGGATCCGGCCCGGGCCGGCTTCACGAAGACGGGATAGCCGAGCGAGGCGACCGACTCACGGACCGCGCCGGGGTCAGCGGCTAGCTCACCCGGGCGGATCACGGTGTACGCACCGACCGGCAGCCCATGACCGGCGAGCAGCACCTTCATGTAGTGCTTGTCCATGCAGGCCGCGCTCGCGAAGATTCCGGACCCGACGTAGGGCACTGCGCTCAGCTCGAGCAGGCCCTGGATCGAGCCGTCCTCCCCGTACGGGCCGTGCAGCAGCGGCAGCACGACGTCCACCTCGCCGAGCGCGCGCGGCTGCTCACCGGGTTCCAGGATCGTCAGATCCCGGGTCCCGCCGCGGGTGGAGAGGATTACCTCGGCGCCGGAGGGGTCGACCTGCGGCAGCCGACCGTCGGTGATCTGGAGCCGGCCCGGGTCGTCGACCCCGAGCACCCAACGACCGTCGGTGGTGATGCCGACCGGGACCACGTCGTACGCGC
>JACCYY010000218.1 GCA_013696235.1 Sporichthyaceae bacterium
GAGGTCCGGGTTGTCGAGGAGGAACTTGCGGGCGTTCTCCTTGCCCTGCCCGAGCTGGTCGCCCTCGTAGGTGTACCAAGCGCCGGACTTGCGGACCAGGCCGTGCTCGACGCCCATGTCGATCAGACCGCCTTCACGGCTGATTCCGTGGTTGTAAAGAATGTCAAATTCTGCTTGGCGGAATGGCGCGGCGCAGTTGTGCACGACGATGTCCTCAGCCACGAGGTTGTGGAGATCGGCGACCTCGACGTCGAACGTCCTGACCGGGGTCCCTGGACGGATCGAGCGCACAGCCGAGAACGCGAGCTGGTCGGCCAGCACCTCGTGCAGGAACGCGTCGTCGAGGGCATCCGCGAGCCGGGTTACCCGGTCGCGGCGGAGCCGATGGCTGCCGAGCACCTGTCGCATGCCTCCCGCCGGACTGCCGGCGATGTCGCCGATGAGCTGGGCGGCCGACCGGGCCGTCACCCGGCGACTCTTCAAGTGGGCGAGGACCGGCGCGTGCATCTCCGCAGCGAGATACATGCGCTGTGATCCGCGATGGCGGGGCAGCTCAACGTTGGCGAGCTGTGTCGCGAGCAGGCCGCTGCGTGGTCCCCACGACGGAAGCGCTGCACCGAGTGCGGAGACGTTCTCGATGCCGGTGACGCGCACCTCGAAGCACTCTCGCTTCGCTTGGACCCGACGTCCCCGGATGAGGCTCGCGCGTTGACCTGTCGGGTCGTACCGACGAACCGTCGAGCCGACTCCCCATCGGAGCAGCAGCCAGTGGATCTGGTGGGCGAGCTGCTCGGACGTGGTGGTGAAGCCGACCCGGAGCGCACCGGTCTGCTCGGCACCGACGTAGCCATCGGTCTCGAGGAGGCCGAAGAGCAGGTTGCTGACGACGTCGGCGGAGACGTCGGGTGCGAAGAAGACGGGCGGGATCTGCTTCTCCCACGCCAACTTCCCCCAGATGCCGGCCTCCCGGCACAGCTCGAGCACGCCGTTCTTCTCACCTGGGCGGTGCGAGAACGCAACGCTGATCTCCTGCGCTAGCTGCTTCGTGTGGCACCCGAGCGTCGCCGCGATCCGGGCGGCATCGGCATGGAGCTCTGGCACGACGTTGGTGAAGGAGATCGGAGTCTTGCCGCCGACGTAGCCGTCACCGATGAGGTAGCCGAGCAGGCGTGCGTGGTCAGCAGGCATTGGCTCGGCCGAGCCGAAGCCAAGGAACTCTCGTGGTCGAGCGACCCGATCCCCCGGTCGGAGATCGCCGGCCAGCCGCCAGCCCCGGTCGGTGAGCACCTGGTGGTCCGGCGTCACCGTGAGCTCGGCGCCGCCCTTCACGGCGATCTCGATCACCGGCTGCTCGCCCTGGTCGAACCACGAGGTCACCGGTTGCACCTGCAGCCGACCCGCCTTGTCGACCGCGGCGACATGGACTGGCAGCCGGCCGTCCACGATCTCCTCGATCCGGTGGGTCACCCCAGTGGTCGGGTCGAAGATGCGGGTGCCCGCGGCTAGGCACTTGTTCTTGACGACCTTGACTCTCGTTCTGTTTCCGACCGCGTCTTGGCCGTCTTTCAGAGTTTCGATTCTGCGAATATCGAGCCGCACCGAGGCATAGAACTTCAGCGCCTTTCCACCGGTCGTTGTCTCCGGGCTGTTGTGCACCATGACGCCGTCGACGAAGTAGTTGTGGTTGCCCTCGACCTGGATGTCGAAGCGGTGGGTCGACCTGGTCGGCGGCTTCACGTGCACGTCGAGGACACGTGCCGCCACCAGCCGGCGGACTGGCTCGACTGTTTGACGGAGGACACCGAACTGTCCCTGGAACCGAGGCAGCAGCTTGTACGCCATCGAGGGGTGGACGTAGGGCGCAACGATCTGCTGGAACCGAGCGCTCGCCGCGGTGGAGAACCGAAGCACCTGCTGCTGGCGAGCGCCGCGACCTGTGATCTTGACGTCGAGGTCGTGGGTGTCGCGGAGGTAGGCGACGAGCCGCTCGCGCGAGCCCGGGCTCATCGCGTCGAGGCAGATCTCGATCCGTCCGCTCCCGCCTTTGGTGCGGGTCTGCAGACCCTTCGACCGGACCGTGAACGAGCCGTCGTCCATGTACCAGATCGCGAGGGCAAGCGGTGTCAGCGCCTTGAGGTAGTCCCAGGTGAGGTGCTTCTTGCCGTCGCCCTGGTAGACGACCTCCTGGAGCTCGCCGAGCTCGGGCAGCGGGCTGAAGTCGACGAACGCAGCGCAGGTGGCGTTGACCCGCCGGCTCTGACCGATGTTCGACAGCAGCGACGCCTTCCAGTCCAGGTAGGCAACCTGCCTCGGGCCGTGGCCGAGGCGGAAGCGCACACCAGAGCTGCCCTGCCGATTCGGCGACAGGTTTCCGTCGCCCATGAGCGAGCCGAGCACGACCTGCCACTGCTGATCGCTGAGCCGGTGCGTCTCCTCGACCACGACCCGGTCACCGGCAACGAGCTCGCCCGCCTCGCGCCAGCCCCCTGGGGTGCGGATCAGATGGTTCGGGGTGGCCGCGAACCGCGCGCGCCCGTTCCGACCGGACTTCGCCACCGTGAACTGCAGGAAGTGGTCGGTCGGGCCGTTGTCGTACCAGTCGACGATCTTGCGGGGCACGATGCTGTCGGTCGCCGCGTCGTAGGAGAGCACCTCGACCGGCAGCCGCTGGTTCACGATCTTGCCGATC
>JACCYY010000270.1 GCA_013696235.1 Sporichthyaceae bacterium
GTCCAGCAGGTGCCCGCCGAGCCGGTCGGCGCGCTGCTGATACGTCCCGTCGGCCAGCATGGCGACGACCTCCCGCCCGATCGCGCAGGCCAGCGGGTTGCCGCCGAACGTGCTGCCGTGCTCGCCCGGGTGGATCACGTCGAGCACGTCGTGGTTCGCGACGACGGCCGACACCGGGACGACGCCCCCGCCGAGGGCCTTGCCCAGCAGGTACATGTCCGGTTCGACACCCTCGTGCTCGCATGCGAACGTCGTGCCCGTACGACCGAGCCCGCTCTGGATCTCGTCGGCGATCATGAGCACGTTGCGCTCCGAGCAGAGGTCGCGGACGGCTCGGAGGTACCCCTCGCTCGGTACCAGCACGCCGGCCTCGCCCTGGATCGGCTCGACCAGCACGGCCACGGTGTGCTCGTCGACCGCGTGCCCGAGCGCGTCGAGATCGCCGTACTTCACGACCCTGAAGCCGGGCGTGTACGGCCCGAAGTGGTTCCGGGCGACCGGGTCGGTCGAGAAGCTCACGATGCTGATCGTGCGGCCGTGGAAGTTGCCCTCCATCACGACGACGTTGGCTTGGTCCTCCGGGATGCCCTTGACCTCGTAGCCCCACTTGCGGGCCACCTTGAGGCCGGTCTCGACCGCCTCGGCACCGGTGTTCATCGGCAGCACGAGGTCCTTGCCGCACAGCGCCGCGAGCTCCTCGCAGAACGCTCCCAGGAGGTCGTGGTGGAAGGCCCGGCTGGTGAGCGTCACCTTGTCCAGCTGGGCCCGGACCGCGTCGACGATCTGCGGGTGCCGGTGCCCGAAGTTCAGCGCGGAGTAGGCGGCGAGGCAGTCGAGGTATCGGCGCCCCTCGACGTCGGTGACCCACGCGCCGTCGGCCTCGCTCACCACGACCGGCAGTGGGTGGTAGTTGTGCGCGCTGCTGCGCTCGACGAGGGCGATCAGATCCTCGGTACGGGTGGTCACGGTGTCGGTCGTCATCAGATCTCCAGGTCGGTACGGATCGAGCCCTCGGCGGAGCCGAGCGGATGAAGGGGGTCGGAGTTCGCCGGTGAGACGGGTCGGTGCAGCTCGAGTGTGCAGCACTTCACGCCGCCGCCGGCCTTGAGCAGCTCCGAGAGGTCGACCGGCACGGGGACGAACCCACGCTCGGACAGCAGGCCCGCGAGCTCGGTCGCCTGGGCGGCCAGGACGACGTGCCGGCCGTCACTCACGCAGTTGAGGCCGAGCACCATCGCATCTGCGGGGCCGACCTCGATCGCGTCCGGGAACTGCCCCAGGATCCAGGCCCGGCTCTCGGCCGAGAACGCCGGCGGGTAGTAGGCGACGGTGCGTTCGTCGAGCACGGCCAGCGCAACGTCGAGGTGGTAGAACCGCGGGTCGACCAGCTCGAGCGGCACCACCGGCACGGCGAACGTTGCGGCCAGCTCGGCCCGGGCAGCCGGCTCGGCCCGGAAGCCGCTGGCGGCCAGCACCCGGCCGTACGCCCAGGCGAAGTCGCCTTCGCCCTCGTTCACTGCGGTGGGTGCCGCGACGTCGATGCCGAGCGCGGTGAGCAGCCCGGCGTGGGCCGGTGCCTCACCGGTTCGGACCGGCTCGCGAAACCGCGCGCCGAGCGCCCGGTCGCCGACCACGAAGGCACCGTTCGCGGCGAACACCATGTCGGGCAGGCCTGCGGCCGGCTCCAGGACGTGTACGCGGTGGCCGAGGCTGAGGTACGCCGCCCGCAGCAGCTCCCACTGGTCGATCGCGAGCGCCGTGTCGACCGGCCTCGTGGGGTCCATCCACGGGTTGATCGCGTACGCGACCGTGAAGTGGTCCGGTCGGCACATCACGTACTCGCGCAGGCTGGCCTGTCGGTCGTCGCGTGCAGCGGGCTCGCTCGCCGCAAGGACCTGGCGGCGCGCATGCGTCGTCGTGCTCATGGCGCCACGCTACGAGCGCCGAAGCGGGATGAACATGCCGATGTGCTTCGTCTTGGTGGCGATTCGTTGCGTCTGGCCAGGCAGTTGCGGCGATTCGTTGCAGGAGGATGCTGTCCAGCAGATGATGGCCGCGTGGATGCCATGGACGACGTCATCGTGCGGGAACTGATGGTCGACGGCCGGGCGAGCTACGCCACGATCGGCTCGGCGGTGAACCTGTCCGCGCCGGCGGTGAAACGGCGGGTGGACCGGCTCCGAGCCGCCGGCGTGATCACCGGCTTCACGGCGCGTGTCGATCCGCCCGCGCTCGGCTGGAACACCGAGGCGTACGTCGAGATCTACACCAGCCGGCAGACGTCGCCGGCACAGCTGGGGCGACGCCTCCAGACCTACCCCGAGGTGGTCGAGGCGATGACCGTCACCGGCGAGGCCGACGCGCTGCTGCACATCTACGCGGCCGACCCGCGGCACTTCGAGCGCGTGCTCTCCGCGATCTCGGCCGAGCCGTTCGTAGCCCGGACCAAGAGCATTCTCGTCCTGTCCGCCCTGCTCCGCCGCAACCAGGCACCCACTCCCGCCAGCTGAGACGAGTTCTGCCTCGACAGTCCGAACGGCTCGCGGTCACAGGTTCGCGGTCGAAGACTTGCGGCGGGCTCAGGCCGTGTTGCGCTTGGCCGTGGCGAGCAGGGCAAGGCCGGGAAGCTCCAGGCCGGCCGGGGTCTGGAACGTCGACGTGGCGGACCGCAGCTGGTGCTCGATCGCCAGCAGCACAGGTGACGGCAGCGACTCCAGCATCTTCGACAGCGGCCCGGCCAGCGCGGCGGTGCGCACCCACCACTCCTCGAAGGAGGCGGCACGGGTGAGGACCGGCACGTCGGTGACCTCGACATCGACGAGGCCGGCGCGAGACAGCAGACCGGCGAGCCGGTCGGCGTCGTCGAGGGAGAACGGTCCCGGCATACCTGGCGGTGGCACCGGCTGCCCGGTCTGCCCGCTCACCGCGTCGAGCACGAGCGCCAGCCAGGGGTTGCGCTCGCGCGGACCCCACACCGCGATCGCGACCCGCCCGCCGGGACGAAGCACGCGCCGGATCTCGCTCGTCGCGTGTGCCGGATCCGTGGCGAACATCAACCCCTCTCGGCAGAGCACCACGTCGAAGGACTTGGAGGGCTCGTCGATCTCGTGCAGGTCGAGCTCGCGGGTCCGGACGTTGACGAGCCCGCGGGCGGCGGCCCGAGCCGAGGCGATCGCCGTCATCGCCGGGACGACGTCGGACACCACGACCTCACCGTCCGGTCCGACCAGGTCGGCGGCGGCAAGACCAGTCCCGCCGGGTCCGCTGGCGAGCTCGAGCACCCGCTCGCCCGGCTGCGGATCGGTGCGCTGCAGCATCAGCCGCGTCAGGTCTGCGGCCCGGCGGTCGGTGTAGTCCGCATGCTCCGCCCAACCGTCGGCCACCGAGGCCCACATCGCGCGCAGCCGCGCCCTGATCTCGACGGGTCCGGGCTGCTGGGTCGATCCGGGCTGGGTCGAACTGATCGTCTGCATGAGTCCTCGATTTCACTGCTCGAAAAGAGTATTGAAGTAGGTATGAGAGTACTCAAGTCCGCCCTGCCGTCAAGGGGTCGCCTGAATTCGTTGCTCGGCCGGGGTAACGAAGTCCGGCTACGATCCGCTGATGGCCGAGTCAGTCGCCGCCAGCCGCCGGTACGAGTCGCCGCGGCGGCGGCAGCAGGCAGCAGCGACCCGGCGCGACATCCTGCACGCGGCGCAGCGGCTGTTCGAGCAACAGGGCTACCCGGCGACCACGATGGCCGCCGTAGCCGTCGAGGCCGGGGTCGCGCTCAAGACCGTGTACGTCGCGCTCGACACCAAGAGCGGGCTGCTCCGCGCCGTCTGGGACCTGGCTCTCAAGGGTGATCAGGACGTCGCGCCGGTGGCTGCCCGGCAGTGGTACCGCGAAGTCCTGGACGAGCCCGATCCGGAGCGCCAGCTGCGCCTGAATGCGAGCAACGCCCGCGTCGTCAAGGAGCGGGCCGGCGCACTGATGAACGTGATCCGCAGCTCGGCTGCCGCAGACCCGGACGTCGGGGCGCTGTGGGACCTCATCCAGCGTGACTTCCACGCCAACCAGCGGACGATCGTCGAGACCCTGCACGCCAAGGGAGCGCTGCGACCGGACCTCGACGTCGCCCGCGCCACGGACATCCTGTGGACGCTGAACCACCCGGACCTCTGGCAGCACCTCGTCGCGGAGCGGGGCTGGACACCCGAGGAGCACGAGCGGTGGTTCGCGGACACGATCTGCGACCAGCTGCTCGACCCGGCCGGCCGGGCTAAGCCTGGTCCGACGCCACGTTCGTGAGCGCGAAGGCCAGCACGAACGCCTCGTCGCGCCACGCGTCGTAGCGACCCGACGGTCCCCCGTGGCCGGCCCCCATCTCCGTCTTCAGCAGCAACGGCCGGCCGCCGGTCTGCTTCGCGCGCAACCGGGCCACCCACTTGGCTGGCTCGTGCACGCTCACCCGCGGGTCGTTGAGCCCCGCGGTCGCCAGGATCGCCGGGTACGCCTGAGCGATCACGTTCTCGTACGGGGAGTAGGTCCGCATGTACGCGTACACGTCGTCGTGCTCGACCGGGTTCCCCCACTCCTCCCACTCCATGACGGTGAGCGGCAGGGACGGGTCCAAGATCGTGTTCAGCGCATCGACGAACGGCACCTCGGCGATGATCACGGCAAACTTCTCCGGTGCGAGGTTGGCGACGGCACCCATGAGCAGCCCACCCGCGCTCCCGCCCCTGGCCACCAACCGGTCCGGCGAGGTCCAGCCCGCCTCGACGAGCCGGTCGGCGCACGCGACGAAGTCGGTGAACGTTGCACGCTTGGCGAGCAGCTTGCCGTCCTCGTACCAGCGCCGGCCCATCTCGCCGCCGCCGCGGACGTGAGCCACCGCGAAGCCGAAACCGCGCTCGAGCAGCGACAACCGCGCAGTCGAGAACCACGGGTCCATGGACGCCTCGTACGAGCCGTAGCCGTAGAGCACGAACGGCGCCGTCCCGTCGCGCGGAGCGCCGCTCCGCCAGACCAACGAGATCGGGATCCGGGTCCCGTCGTCGGCCACCGCCCACTCGCGCGCTGACTCGTACGCCTCGAGGTCGACGCTGCCGAGGACCGGTGTGCGGCGCAGCAGCCGGAGCTCGCGCGTCGCGACGTCGTACTCGTAGACCGAGCTCGGCGTGACCAGTGACGTGTAACCGAGACGCAGTGCGACCGCCCCGAAGTCGGGGTTCGAGCCGAGACCGACGGTCCGGACCTCCTCGGGCAGCTCGACATCATGCCCGTCCTGGGCGTCGCCGTGGACGACGGGGACGACGTGGATGCTGGTCGTCCCGTCCCGGCGCAACGTGATCGCGAGGTGGTCGCGAAACGCAGCGACGCCGGCGATCCGGGTGTCGGGGCGGTGCGGCATCACGGTCGACCAGCTCGCTCTGCTCGGCTGTGCAACCGGCGCCCGGACGAGCTCGAAGTTCTCGGCCGCGTCGTTGTGGATGATCCAGAACCAGTCGCCGGCGTGGTCGAGGCCGTACTCCATCCCCTGCCGACGCGGCTCGACCACCTGGAACTCGCCGGCTGGATCGTCGGACGACAAGATCCACACCTCACTGGTGATCTTGCTGTCGATGTCCATCATGATCCAGTCCTCGCTGCGCGTCAGCCGGACCCCGGCGTAGAACCGCTCGTCGACCTCCTCGTGCACGCAGTCGTCCTGGCTCGCATCTGTGCCTAGCCGGTGTCGCCACACCTTGTGCGGACGCATCGCCGCGTCGACCGTCGTGTAGAAGATCGTCGAGCCGTCGCGGGACCACGCAGTCCCGTAGTACGTGCCAGGGACCGCGTCCGGGCGGACCTCCCCGGTCCGCAGGTCCTTGATCCGCAGCGTGTACTTCTCGCTGCCGTCGTGGTCGGTCGAGTAGGCAAGCAGGTGCTGGTCCGGGCTGATCGAGAACGTGCCAAGTGCAAAGTACGGCGAGTCGCCCGCGAGCTCGTTCTGGTCGAGCAGGACCTCCTCGTCCGGCGGAGCCGCCGGCGCGGCGGTCGCGTGCGGCTCGACCACGGGCTGGCTCCTGGACCGGCAGTGGACGGGGT
>JACCYY010000294.1 GCA_013696235.1 Sporichthyaceae bacterium
GCCTGATTGCGTCCCTGAGCGGCGGTCCGGCCGCTGCGGGCCCGGAGAGCGACGAGCGTGAGATCGGCGCTGGTGAAGTCGTCCCGATGAACTACGCGATCAACGCGTTCGAGATCCGCAACGGGGAATGGGACGGCGCCCGCTCGTACAAGCAGAGCACGCGGGCGGTACGACGAGCAGTCCGGGCCGAGGGCGGCGAAATCCTCCGGGCCTACCAGAAGATCGGTGTCGTCATCGCCCGCGCCACCGACCCCGGCTTCGTCACGGCCATGCGCAGCAACCAGTACGACGACGTGGTCGAGTCGATCGGCGCGACCCGCACGTCGGCCACGACGATCCCCGACGACCCCAAGCCCGCCCTGCGCCCGCTGATCGAGCCAGATCCGCGCGAGGACAAGCAGTGGGGCAACCAGGAGCTGGAGTCCCTCGAGGCGAACGAGATCGAGGACGGCAGCCAGGACGTGCTGGTCGGCATCCTCGACAGTGGCATCGATGTCGACCACCCGGACCTGGCCGCCGCGATCGACCCGAACGCCTCGGTGGACTGCACGAACAACGGGATCCCGGAGACCGACCCGGAGGAGTGGCAGCCGGTCAACGGCAGCCACGGCACGCACGTCGCCGGCACGGTCGGCGCCCGGCGCAACGGCATCGGCGTGGCCGGCATCGCCCCTGGTGTGCGGTTGGCGTCGGTCAAGGTCGTGAACCCTGACGGGTACATCTTCCCGGAGTACGCGATCTGCGGGTTCATGTGGGCGACGCACCAGAAGATGGACGTGACCAACAACAGCTACTACATCGACCCGTGGCTGTACTGGTGCCCGGACGACGAGGACCAGGGTCCGGTGCTCGAGGCGGTCGGCCGCGCGCTGGACTGGTCGTCGCGGCAGGGCGTCCTCAACGTCGCCGCCGCCGGCAACTCCAACCAGGACCTGGCGAACAAGACCACGGACTCGACCAGCCCGAACGACTCGAAGCCGATCCCGAACCGCCCGGTCGAGGGGTGCTCCGACATCCCGACCGAGCACCCGGGCGTCGTGACGGTGTCCGCGACGGAGATCGACGACGACAAGTCGTCGTTCTCGAACTACGGCTTCGAGGTGATCGACGTGTCCGGTCCCGGCACGAACATCCTGTCGACCGTCGACGGCGGCCGGTACGCGTACTTCTCCGGCACGTCGATGGCCTCACCGCACGTCACGGGTGTCGCGGCACTGATCAAGAGCGTGTTCCCCGACGCCACGCCGGACGAGGTCGCCCAGATGCTCGAGGACACCGCGGTCGGCCGCGCGTGCGACGGAGCGACCGGCTGCGTCGGGAATGCGGCGTACAACGGCTTCTTCGGGCACGGGGTGGTGAACGCGCTCAACGCCGTGAGCTAGATCCTTTCTCGACGGACGCCCCGTCCTCCCGCGACAGCGGGAAGATGGGGCGTCCACCATCTGACTGGCCGCCGTGAGCTGACCCCATGCCACGATGGACCACGTGCCCGGACCGACGCTGACCCCTGAGCGCACCCGCCAGGAGCGCCCGGCGATCGACGAGGGCACCCAGTCCGACCTGCCCTGGGTGACGCTGGTCTGGAACGACCCGGTCAACCTCATGTCGTATGTGAGCTTCGTCTTCCAGTCGCACTTCGGCTATCCGAAGCCCAAGGCCGAGAAGCTCATGCTCCAGGTGCACCAGCTCGGCAAGGCGGTCGTGTCCTCGGGCTCCCGCGAGGAGATGGAGCGCGACGTGGAGGCGATGCACGCCTACGGCCTCTGGGCGACGCTGCAGAAGTCCGGGTGATCGGCCGATGAGCAGCGGGTTCCGCCGGGTCACCTCCCGCCGCCAGCGGGCCGGCGGTGACGTGCTGGTCGCCGCGTTCGCGCCGTTCGAGGTCCGGCTCCTGCGCCAGTTCGTGCACGAGCTGATCCTGCTGCTGCAGGCCGAGGCCGGCGCCGGGCAGGAGCCCGATCACGACGATGTCGACGAGTTCGCCGCGATCACGGCGCGGTCAGGTCTCGGTGACCCCGGGGACAGCGACCCCGTGGCCCCACCGGAGGACCCGGTGATCGCCCGGCTGTTCCCCGACGCCTACCCGGACGACGCCGAGAGCGCGGCGGACTTCCGCCGGTTCACCCAGGAGCGACTGGTGGACGGAAAGCATGCCTCCGCCCAGGCTGTGCTCGCGACGCTGCCGGACGACCTCGGCGACGACGACGTCGAGATCACCTTCGATCGACCGACCGCGCTGCAATGGCTCGGCACCCTGAACGACATCCGGCTCGCCCTCGGCACGAGGCTCGGCGTCGAGCAGGACGACGACGCGGTCTGGGACGCTCTCCCGGCGGATGACCCGCGCGGAACCGTCCACCAGATCTACCAGTGGCTCGGCTGGATGCAGGAGACGCTGGTGGCCGCACTGCCGAGGCAGCGGTGAGCGACGCACCGATCGGGATCTTCGACTCCGGTCTGGGCGGGCTCACGGTGGCCCGAGCGGTGCTCGACCAGCTGCCGCACGAGCCGGTTCTCTACCTCGGCGACACGGCGCGGCAGCCATACGGACCGCAGCCGATCGGTGCGGTCCGGGAGTACGCGCTCGAGTGTCTCGACCACCTCGTCGACCGTGGCGTGAAGATGCTCGTGATCGCCTGCAACGCCGCCAGCGCAGCTGTGCTGCGAGACGCCCGCGAGCGCTATCCGGTTCCGGTCGTCGAGGTGATCCGCCCGGCTGTCCGGCGAGCGATGGCGGCGACGCGCAACCACCGGGTGGGAGTGATCTGCACCCCGGTGACCAAGACCTCGATGGCCTACGACGATGCGTTCGCGGCCGCGCCACAGGTGACGTTGGTGACGCAGGCGTGCCCGCGCTTCGTCGAGTTCGTGGAGCGCGGCGAGACGATGAGCGCCGCGGTGCTCGCCGCCGCGCACGAGTACCTCGACCCGGTGGTGGCCGACGGGGTCGACACGCTCATCCTCGGCTGCACGCACTACCCGCTGCTCACCGGTGTCATCTCGTACGTGGTCGGTGACGAGGTGACGCTGGTGTCCAGCGCGGAAGAGACCGCGAAGG
>JACCYY010000307.1 GCA_013696235.1 Sporichthyaceae bacterium
ACCCGTTGCAGCAGCGCGCGCCAAGCCCGTCGCGGTGAGTCGGAGGACGTCCCCGCATGGGGTCCAGTCGACGAGGCCCGCGACCCGGAACGCATCGAGCCACCCCTCCATCGGCCAGGACGCCCACCGATCGTGGAAGATCACGCTGTTGCGGACGATGTCCTCGAGATGCTGGTGTGGTGGGCTCTCGACCGCGTGATGCTGGTGCCAGGCCCAAGCGCCGCCGACCCAGTGCAGGGGGATGCCAGCGCGGCGCGCCGACCACGCGAAGTCGGTGTCCTCCCCCCCGTAGCCGCGGTACCGCTCGCAGAAGCCGCCGATGCGATTCCAGTCCGGACGCCGGACCGCGAAGGAGAGCGACCAGAACAGCTCCCACCGGTGCTCGCGGAGCAGCTCGTCCTTGCTCGGAACCGGTCGGGCGGGATGTGGCTCCGCCAGCGCGGCGAGATGCGCCGGCGTCGCGGGACCGCTAGCCGTGGCGCCGGGCGGCAGGTAGCCGACCGGTCCGGCCACGACACCGCCGACTCGTTCGAGGGCCTCGGTGTAGCGGAGCAGGAGCTCAGGCGCGGGCACGCAGTCGACGTCGAGGAGCACCAGCGCATCGGCGGTGGCCGCGGCAACCCCCGCGTTGCGGGCTGCAGCCAACGGAAGTGGCCCACCGTGATCAGCGACCTCCACCACGCGTACGTCGTCCCCGCCCAGCGCGTCCCGCACGTCTGGACCGCCCATCTGGACGACGACCCGTTCGTGGCTGGTGGGCTGGGCGCGGAGCGCAGCCTGCTGCACGGCGAGGTGGTCGAGCCGGCCACGCACGATGGTCACCACTGCGACGTCAGCCATGGGTCGAACCCGCCCACCGGTGCGCAGCCAGCTCCCGGAGAGCGGAGGCAGCGCGCCACGCTCCCGCGCCGTCGCTGTGCTCTGCCCAGACATCGCCGCCGATCTCCACCGCTCGCTCGAGGAGGGCCGGCCATGAAGACCGAGTCGGCCAGGGTTGGACCGCGACGCACATGCCGTGTCTGGCCAGCACGCGTACGTGCTCCTCCTGCTCGCCGAAGGGGCGGGACTGCGGGACCGCGACCAACGGGACCCGGGCAGCAGCGACGTCGGCCACGGCAGACGCGCCGGCTGCCGCCACCACGACGTCGGCGCCGCACAACATTGCCCACGGGTCAGGAACGTCGCCGTGCAGGACCAGGCGCGCCTCCGCGTCCGGAGGAAGACCGGCGACCGGCGCGATCGCACCGAGGACGTGCCAGTGCGTCCCGTCGACCGCCGCTGCCTCGACCAGATCGGCTGGGCCGAGGCCGTGGCCGCCGCGACCGAGCACGAGCACCACGCAGGTTCCCGGCCGGCCACACCGCGTCGGCTCGCGGGGCCGACCGTCGAAGCGCGAGACCATCCCGATCCATCTGGTCTTCGCGAGCCAACGTTCCGGCCACTCGTGCTGGGTCTGACGTGCCCACGGGGCGAGGATCGCAACGGCGGCGTCATAGCCGGTCGCGTGCGCACGGTCGGCTCGGATGCCGCGCTGGGCCATCGCCACGGGCGGCACTGACAGCAACCGGGCCAGCAGGAGCACCTCGACGGAGACGTCACTCACGAGCAGCGTGGTCGCAGGCGACGCCAACCATCGGGCCAGCCCGCCGTGGCGTTCGCGCAGTCCCGGGTGGGACAGCGGCGCCCAGTGCAGTGCCCCCTCAGCCGTCACGTCGGCGGCGGGGTCGGGCTCCGGGATGTCGTCGCGCGCGAGCTCGACGTAGGGGGCAGGCAGCCCGGCGGCAGGCCCTAACGAGCCCAGCAGGGTGATCTCGCCGTCGAGACAGCGGGCGATCGCAAGCGCCCGCTGTCGATGACCCGAGCCGTGACGGTGGACGTAGTAGCCGATCATGTGACGTCGGCGTACAAGTCTTCGTACTCGTCCATCATGCGGGTCGCGCTGCAGGTGAGCTCGGCGTGCTGCCGCGCGTCACCGCGCGCCAGGCCCCTCGCGCGGAGGATGGCCGCGGCCAGACCGTCGACGTCCCCGGGCTCCGCGAGAGCTGCGCACGCTGCGGTGACGAGCTCCGGAACGGCTCCGCGGGCGAACGCTGCGACCGGCGTCCCGCACGCCAGCGCCTCCGCGACGACCAGTCCGTAGGGCTCGTCCCAGCACGGTGTGACGACCGCGACGCTCGCTCGCCCGACCAGCCGGGTCAGCGCAGCCTGGTCGAGATGGCCGACCCACCGGACCGTCGGCCCGAGGCGGGGGAGCACCTCGTCCCGGACGTAGGCGTGGTCGTAGGCAGGACCAGCGAGCACCAGCGGGATGCCAGCCTTCGCCGCGGCATCGATGGCGAGGTGCGGTCCCTTCTCGGGAACCAGCCGTCCGGTCCAGACGGCATATCCGCCGTCACCAGGCCCGACCGACCACAACCCGAGATCGATGCCGTTACGGATCACGCGGTGAATCCGGAGCTTGGGGGACCAGCGCTCGGCGGTGTGCTCCGACACTGCGACGAAAAGGGAGCCCGCGCTGTCGGCTGAAGCCGACTCCAGCCACGGTGTGGGCGGGGTGTGGAGGGTCGTCACGACGGGGCAGCGGAGCAGATCGGCCATCGCGACGGGGAGGTAGTGCAACGAGTTGTTGTGCACGACATCGACGGTGGGGTCGGTGGCGAGCCGGAGCATGAGCTGCTGGTAGGCGTGGTGCTCGCGCATGAACGCCTCCGGCGGCATCGAGACGTCCGCCCTGGCTTCGTCGGACAGCTCGAGCGGCTGGTGGTCGAGGATCTCCATCTGGCCCAGCGCTGGGTCTGAACCCGGACCCGCGAAGACCCGCACGTCGTGACCGCGCGCACCCAGCCCAGAGGCCAGGAGCCAGGTCTGGGCCTCCATGCCGCCGGCGAACGGCTGCGCGATGGGATGCCGGCTGCCGGCGATGATGGAGACCCGCAGGTGGCGCGTCATCGCAGCAGGTCCGCGTAGATCGTGGCGTGGGCGTTCGCCACCTGCCGCCGCTGCTCCTCGCGCAGCTGGATCGGGACGGGATCCGGTCGCCCGGCGGCCTGTGCCCGTCGTACGGCCTCGACGAGCGACGCGGCATCGAGCCCGGACTCCTGCAGGTGGAACGAGTGCACGGGACCCTGCTCGGCGTAGTAGCCGCAGTCGGGCGCGATCACGGCGGTACCGAGGTCGCGGCACGCCTCGAGCCAGCCGGAGTGGGTGCCGTAGCGATAGGGCAGGACCGACGCGTCGAGCCCTTCCAGGTAGTCCCAGAGTGCATCGTCGTCGAAGTAGTCGTGGACCTCCACCTGGGCGCCGCGGTCGCGGGCGCGGTGCAGCGCGGGCACCAGTTCTGGGTCGTGACGGGCGCCCGACGGGTCCACGACGTCCCGGTGCACGTCGACGCGCAGCCTCGTGCCGTCCAGCGCGTCCGTCGCGTCCAGGAGCGCGTCGAGCACGGGGACGCCGGACATGCACGGGCGCAGGCTCTTCAGGTGCAGCCCGACCGTGAAGAGGTCGCGGTTGCCGACGGGACGCGCCTGGCGTCGGCGCAGCTCGTCGAGCTCGACCACGTGCGGGTGCGGGAGCACGAGGGCCGTACAGCCCCAGCGCTCGGCAACTTCTGCGGCCGCGCCGGGCGTGAGGGTGATCAGGACGTCGGCGGCCGGCACGAGGACGTCGAGGTGCGCGTCGTGGAGCTCGCGGGTGGTGTGGTGGGGGTTCCGCAGGTCGTGGACGGTCTGCACGAGCGGCTTTCCCGCAGAGCGCAGGACATCGACGACGTCGGCCAGGTCGACGAGAGACCGCGCGTCGAAGCCGAAGTGCACGTGAAAGATGTCGAAGTCGTCAGTCCTCGCCTCGAGCCAGGCGGGTTCGAGAGCGGGAGGCGGCCACCAGGGGTCCTCCGGGTCCTCGAGCCGGACGACCCGACGCGGCCCGTCGTCCTCACCCGGAAGCGGTGCGAGGTGGCGGACGTACACGTGGTCGCTCGGGACGGAGAGGACGGCGACATCGCGGCGCGTGCGGCCCTGAGGTTCTGCCACCACCGTCTGTGCCGCCACCTTCCGTCCCTCCTCCGCAGCCATCAGAGGTCGGGCATGGCCCGACCAACCGACTGACTCACTGCTGGGGACGACGCGATCCCGGTCCCAGACGGCCGCGGCGGTGAGACGTCGAGCCCGATGGAGGGGAGACGCGCCGCCCCGTGGCCGCTCGGCGTCGTGAAACCCCGAGCGTCAACCAGTCCTATGCCCATCCGCATCGGAGTCGACCCGTCGACCGGCTGCCACGTGGCGCAGATCACGGAAAAACGAGACCGGCGAGTATGGAATTCACTCGATCTCTTCCGGGTTGGTGCCTAGCATCGTTGCCGGGGCGAGGTCATCGCTCCCGATCACCGAACGGAGCCCTCCCGCATGTCGACCACAGCCGCCGGCGGCGCACGAGCCGCGGACAGCACCCCAGACTCCACGAACGGCCACGGCCACCGACACCTCGGGCTGGCCCTCTTCGTGATCGCCACCGCTCAGCTGATGGTGGTGCTCGACGCCTCGATCGTGAACATCGCTCTCCCGAGCATCCAGACCGCGCTGGACTTCACGCCGACCAACCTCACCTGGGTCATCAACGCCTACACGCTTGCCTTCGGCGGGCTGCTGCTGCTTGGTGGACGCGCCGGTGACCTGTTCGGGCGTCGCCGCGTCTTCGTGATCGGTGTCCTGCTGTTCACCGTCGCGTCGCTGCTCTGCGGCCTGGCCTGGAGCGAGGCCTCCCTGATCAGCTTCCGCGTGTTGCAAGGTGCTGGGGCTGCGATCGCCGCTCCGACTGCGCTCGCGCTGATCACGACCACGTTCCCGGAGGGTCCGCCACGCAACCGCGCGTTCGCCGTGTACGCCGCCATGTCCGGTGCGGGCGCAGCCGTCGGCCTGATCGCAGGTGGACTCCTCACGGACCTCCTCGACTGGCGCTGGGTCTTCTTCGTGAACGTCCCGATCGGTCTGCTGATCGCCTGGGCCGCGCCGCGCGTCCTCGGCGAGTCCAGCCCCGAGACCGGCCGCATCGACTTCGCCGGCGCGATCACTGGAACAGTCGGCCTCACGGTGCTGGTCTACGGAATCACCCGCGCGGGCAACCCGGCGACGGGTTGGGGTGACAGCATCACGCTGCTCTGCTTCGCCGCCGCGCTGGTGCTCCTCGCCGTCTTCCTGCTCATCGAGTCGCGCCACGGCCAGCCGATCATGCCGCTGCGGCTGTTCGCGGAACGGAACCGCTCCGCCTCGTACCTCGTGATGCTCATCGTGGGCGCAGCGTTGTTCTCGATGTTCTACTTCATCTCGCTGTTCGTGCAGGGGATCCTGCAGTACTCGCCGGTCCGCGCGGGACTTGCGTTCCTGCCGTTCACGGCCGGCATCGTGATCGGTGCCGGGTTCGCAAGCCAGCTGGCGCCCAGGCAGCCGCCGCGGGTGATCGCCGGGGTAGGCCTGGCCCTGTCGACAGTCGGGCTGTTCCTCTACACCCGGCTCGACGCCGGGTCGTCCTACGTCTCGGACCTGCTCATCCCGATGTTGATCATCTCGATCGGCATGGGGCTCGCGTTCGTTTCGTTCACGCTGACCGCGGTGTCAGGCGTGGCCGAGCACGAGTCCGGCATCGCCTCCGGGCTGCTGAACACCATGCAGCAGATCGGTGGCTCTCTCGGCCTCGCCGTGCTGGCCACCATCGCGGCCAGCACGACCACC
>JACCYY010000312.1 GCA_013696235.1 Sporichthyaceae bacterium
GGGTCGACGCCGTCGAGCGGCATCGGGCCGTCGCCGCGGCGCTGACGGCGCGCACCGGCACGCCGGCGGTCCCCGCCCTGCTCACCGCCGACGTCAACCGCGCCACGATCCGGTTCGCCACGCTGCCCGGCGAGCCGCTGCAGGTCCTGGTGGCAGCCGGTGTGGCCCGCGCGGCAGACGTCGGCCGGCGCCTCGGGTCGGCGCTGGCGGCCTGGTGGTCGACGCCACCACCACAATGCCTGCCGACGCACGGCGCCGTGGCGGAACGCGCAGTTCTTGCGAGGTGGCACGAGCAAGCGGTCTCGGCCGGTGTCATCTCCGGCGCCGCTGCCGAGCGCTGGGCCGCGCTCGTCGAGCGGGCTGCGGCCGGGCTCGGCAGGATCGGCGACACCGAGCCCCTCCGGCTTCTTCACCGCGACCTGCATGCCGGACAGGTTCTGGTCACGCCGGACGGCTCGGTCGGGCTGCTCGACCTCGACACCGCGAGCCGCGGCGACCCGGCGCTGGACCTGGGCAACCTCCTGGCGCACCTGGACCTCGACGTGCTCGACGGCCACTGCGACCGAGCCGCCGTCGCGGCGTTCGAGACCGCGCTCGACGAGATGCTCGCGCCCGGCCCGCGTGGCACGTGGGCTTCGAGGGTCGCGGTCTACCGGCTGGCCGCGCTCGCCCGGCTGGTCGGTGTGCATGCGTTCCGCCCCGGCGCGCAGGCGCGCGTACCCGCGCTGCTCCTCGCCGGAGGGTCTCGGGCGGCTGAGGTTGAGTCTGCAGTCGATTAACGCGACAATGACGGAGTGAAAACCACTGCTGGGGGTTCGAGTCGTCCGGCCCACCGGCCAACCGCCCGCCGGCCGGCTCCCACGGTCCACCCGGTGGCGAGCCGCGCACGCGTGTGCCGCGCCATGCTCGAGCTCGGTCCGTCGACCGTTGCCGCGATCGCCGAGCGGCTCGCGCTGACGCCGTCCGCGGTCCGCAAGCACCTCGACGGGCTGCTGGCCGAGGGCGCCGTGATGGCGCGGATCGCCACCTCGCGAACGCCCCGCGGTCGCGGGCGCCCGGCCCGGGTGTTCGCCCTCACCGACGCCGGCCGGGACACGTTCGAGAACGCGTACGACGACCTGGCCGTCGGCGTGCTCCGGTTCCTGGCCGAGACCGGCGGGACGGGGGCGGTCGAGGCGTTCGCGCAGCGCCGGGTGGGCGAGCTCGAGGCGCGTTACCGGTCTGTCGTCGACGGCGCCCGGAACAAGCCGAGCGCTCTGGCTGCTGTGCTCAGCGAGGACGGCTACGCGGCCTCGGTCCACGCGACCCCGGCCGTCGGCGGCGTCCAGCTGTGCCAGCACCACTGCCCCGTTGCGCACGTCGCCGAGGAGTTCCCCCAGCTGTGCGAGGCCGAGACCGCGGCGTTCCAGCGCCTGCTCGGCACGCACGTCCAGCGCCTGGCCACGATCGCGCACGGCGACGTGGTCTGCACGACGTACGTCCCGACGGGCGTCGACCCCGACGGACCAGCACGGCAACCGCGGCACCGAACCGCACCAGACCCGATCCCCATGTCCGGGAGGGCTACCGCATGAGCACCACCGCACACCCCGAGCTCGAAGGTCTCGGCAAGTACCGCTTCGGCTGGTCCGACACCGACGCGGCCGGCGCGACCGCCCGCCGCGGGGTGGACGAGGACGTCGTACGCGCGATCTCCGGGCTGAAGGGCGAGCCCGAATGGATGCTCGACCTGCGGCTCAAGGGCCTGCGCCTCTTCCGGCGCAAGCCGATGCCAAGCTGGGGGGCAGATCTCTCCGGCATCGATTTCGACAACATCAAGTATTTCGTCCGCTCGACCGAGAAGCAGGCGACCTCCTGGGACGACCTGCCCGAGGACATCAAGAACACCTACGACCGGCTCGGCATCCCGGAGGCCGAGAAGCAGCGGCTCGTCGCCGGCGTAGCTGCGCAGTACGAATCCGAGGTTGTTTATCACGCAATTCGTGAGGACTTGGAAGAACAGGGCGTCCTGTTCCTCGACACCGACACCGCGTTGCGCGAGCACGAGGACCTGTTCCGGGAGTACTTCGGCACGGTGATCCCGGTCGGCGACAACAAGTTCGCCTCGCTCAACACGGCGGTCTGGTCCGGCGGCAGCTTCATCTACGTGCCCAAGGGCGTCCAGATCGACATCCCGCTGCAGGCGTACTTCCGGATCAACACCGAGAACATGGGCCAGTTCGAGCGGACGTTGATCATCGTCGACGAGGGCGCGTACGTGCACTACGTCGAGGGCTGCACCGCGCCCGTCTACTCGTCGGACTCCCTGCACTCGGCGGTCGTCGAGATCGTGGTGAAGAAGGGCGCCCGCTGCCGCTACACGACCATTCAGAACTGGTCGAACAACGTCTACAACCTGGTGACCAAGCGAGCCACCGCCGCCGAGGGCGCCACCATGGAGTGGGTCGACGGCAACATCGGGTCCAAGGTCACCATGAAGTATCCGGCCATTTGGCTCATGGGTGAGCACGCCAAGGGCGAGACGCTCTCCGTCGCGTTCTCCGGCGAGGGCCAGCACCAGGACGCCGGGGCGAAGATGG
Organism: Sporichthyaceae bacterium; assembly: GCA_013696235.1. Taxonomy (GTDB): domain Bacteria; phylum Actinomycetota; class Actinomycetes; order JACCYY01; family JACCYY01; genus JACCYY01. The sequence continues at coordinate 2,580 of JACCYY010000312.1, forward strand.
TGCACGTCGCACCGCACACGTCGTCGAGCATCGTGTCGAAGTCGGTGGCGCGCGGCGGCGGCCGCACCTCGTACCGCGGTCTGGTCCAGGTGCTCGAGGGTGCCCACCACTCTGCCTCGACGGTGCGCTGCGACGCGCTCCTGGTCGACCAGGTGAGCCGGTCGGACACCTACCCGTACGTCGACATCCGTGAGGACGACGTGTCGATGGGGCACGAGGCGACCGTGAGCAAGGTCAGCGAGACGCAGCTCTTCTACCTGATGAGTCGAGGGCTGACCGAGGAGGCGGCGATGGCGATGATCGTCCGCGGCTTCATCGAGCCGATCGCCCGCGAGCTCCCGATGGAGTACGCGCTCGAGCTCAACCGTTTGATCGAGCTGCAGATGGAAGGGGCCGTGGGTTGACCCAGACCCAACAGGTCCGCCCGTCCGAGGCCGACGTCCCGGTGGTCGCGCGCGCGATCGAGACCGTCGCCAGCCACCTCCACCCGACCCCGTCGTACGACCTCGCGGACTACGACGTCCCGACCGGGCGCGAGGAGGTCTGGCGGTTCACTCCGATCAAGCGGCTTCGGGGCCTCCTCGAGGACACCCCTTCCGATGACCACCTGGAGTGGAAGCTCGACGCACCGGCCGCCGTCGAGGTGAGCGAGCTGACCGTCGAGGCGGCCCGGGCGCTCGGTGGGCCGGCACCGGTGGACCGCTCGTCGGCGCTGGCGGTGAAGCACAGCGGGGGGGCCATGCTCATCGACATCCCCGCTGACACCGAGCTCGACCAGCCCGTCGTGGTCCGGCTCGCCGGCGTGTCCGCCGAGCAGGTCGTGCACGGCCACGTCCTGGTGCGGATCGGACGGCACAGCCGGGCCATCGTGGTGCTCGAGCACACCGGGAGCGCGCAGTACGTGGCCGAGGTCACCGTCCTCGTCGGGGACTCCGCCCGGCTCGAGCTCGCGTCGCTGCAGCTCTGGGACGACGACGCGGTCCACCTCGGGCACGTCGCGGTCCGCGTCGGTCGCGACGCCGAGGTCCGGACGTTCCAGGCCAGTCTCGGTGGTTCGGTCGTACGGATGGTCGAGACCGCGGACTACGCCGGACCCGGCGGCAGGCTGGAGATGTACGGCCTCTACTTCGTCGACGCCGGGCAGCACATCGAGCACCGTCTCTTCATCGACCACAACCAGCCACGCACTCGCAGCAACGCCGACTACCGCGGCGCGCTGCAGGGCAAGGGCGCGCACTCGGTATGGGTCGGCGACGTCCTCATCCGCAAGCAGGCGGAGGGGATCCAGACCTACGAGAGCAACCGCAACCTCGTGCTCACCGAGGGGTGCCAGGCCGACTCCGTGCCCAACCTCGAGATCGAGACCGGCGAGATCGAGGGCGCCGGGCACGCCTCGGCGACCGGCCGGTTCGACGACGAGCAGCTGTTCTACCTGCAGAGCCGTGGCATCACGCCGGTCGAGGCCAAGCGGCTCGTCGTGCACGGGTTCTTCGCCGACCTGATCCGGCGCATCGGTGTCGGCAGCATCGAGCGACGCCTGCTCGACGCCGTCGAGGCCGAGCTGGCCAAGAACATCGGGCTCCCGGCGGTCGGAGTCGAGCGCTGATGGCGCTGCGACGTGCGTGCGCGCTCCTCGACCTCGAGGACGACAAGCCGGTCGCCGTCGCCGTCGGCGGGGTGGACGTCGCGCTGGTCCGGGTCGGTGCGGACGTCTTCGCGATCCGTGACGAGTGCTCGCACGCGAGGATCGCGCTGTCCGAGGGCGAGGTGGACGGCACCACGCTCGAGTGCTGGCTGCACGGCTCGCGCTTCGACCTCCGTACGGGCCGGCCCACCGGCCTCCCGGCCACCGAGCCCGTCCCGGTCTACCCCGTCACCATCGACGGCGACGACGTGCTCGTCGACGTCGACCAGCCGAGCTCCGACGACATCGTCACCTCCCGCAGAGAAGAGCACTGAAACACATGGCAACGCTTGAGATCCGTGACCTCCACGTCTCCGTCGAGGCCGAGGACGGCCGGAAGGAGATCCTCCGCGGGGTCGACCTGACCGTCCGGGACGGCGAGACCCACGCGATCATGGGACCGAACGGTTCCGGGAAGTCGACGCTCGCGTACTCGATCGCCGGCCACCCGAAGTACGCGGTCACCCAGGGCACGGTGTCCCTCGACGGGGTAGACGTGCTCAGCATGACCGTCGACGAGCGAGCCCGGGCGGGACTGTTCCTGGCCATGCAGTACCCGGTCGAGGTGCCCGGGGTGTCCGTGTCGAACTTCCTCCGTACGGCGAAGACCGCCATCGACGGCACCCCGCCGAAGCTGCGCACGTGGGTCGGCGACGTCCGGGACGCGATGACCGCGCTGTCGATCGACGCCACGTTCGCCGAGCGCAGCCTGAACGAGGGGTTCTCCGGCGGTGAGAAGAAGCGGCACGAGATCCTCCAGCTCGAGCTGCTCGACCCGCGGTTCGCCATCCTCGACGAGACCGACTCCGGGCTCGACATCGACGCGCTCCGGGTCGTCTCCGAGGGCGTCAACCGCTTTCGCGCCAAGGGTGACCGCGGCGTCCTGCTGATCACGCACTACACGCGGATCCTGCGCTACATCACCCCGGACTTCGTGCACGTGTTCGTCGATGGCCGGATCGCCGAGGAGGGCGGGCCCGAGCTCGCCGATCGCCTGGAGTCCGAGGGCTACGAGCGGTTCGTGAAGGTCGGCTGACCATGACCGTGACCGTGCCCGCCGACGTCGAGCGCGCGCCCCGGCTCGACGTGGAGCGGGTGCGGGCGGACTTCCCGATCCTCACCCGAGAGGTGAACGGATCGCCGCTGGTGTACCTCGACAGCGCCGCGACGTCGCAGAAGCCGACGCCGGTCCTCGACCGGCTGGACGCGTTCTACCGGTTGCACAACGCGAACGTGCACCGCGGTGTGCACGTGCTGGCCGAGGAGGCCACCGAGGCGTACGAGTCGGCTCGGCGCACGCTCGCCGCGTTCCTCAACGTCGCCGACCCTGCCGAGGTCGTCTTCACGAAGGGTTCGACCGAGGCGATCAACCTGGTCGCGTACGCCCTTTC
>JACCYY010000009.1 GCA_013696235.1 Sporichthyaceae bacterium
GCGAACGGATCGGCCAGCTCGAGGACCTCGACCTGCATGGGCGGCATGTCGAGGATCGTGGGGATCAGGTAGTCGGTGAACGACGCGTTCACGATCTTTCCGTCGCGCACCAGGATCTCCTCCATCACCGCGAGCCCGAGGCCCTGTGCCGAGCCGCCGTGGATCTGGCCGAGCACCGCACCTGGGTTGATCGCCTTGCCGACGTCCTGCGCGCAGGCGAGCTCGACCACCTTGATCAGCCCGAGCTCGGTGTCCACGTCCACGACGGCGCGGTGCGCGGCGAAGGCGTACTGCACGTGCGCGAAGCCCTGCCCGGTCTCCGGGTCGACGGCGTGGGTCGGGCGGTGCCGGTACGTCGCGGTCTGCTCGATCGCGGCTTCGCCGACCACCTCAGCGACGGTCGCCACCACACCGTCCCGCGCGGAGACGATCTTGCCGTCGGACAGCTGCAGGTCGTCGACCTCGTGCCCCGGTCGGCCGAGCGTCCGCCGTACGCGCGCCAGCACTTCCGTCCGCACGGCCTGACATGCGAGCTGCACAGCACCCCCCGTCACGTACGTCTGGCGCGAAGCCGACGTCGAACCACCCGACCCGACGTTGGTGTCCTTGGGCGCCACCATGACCTGGTCGACGCCGAGCTCGGTGCGGCAGATCTGCTGCTCGACCGTGACCAGGCCCTGCCCGACCTCGGCCGCAGCGGTGTGCACGGTCGCCACTGCCTCGCCACCGACCACCTCGAGCCTGACCCGCGCCGTCGAGCAGTCGTCGAAACCCTCGGAGAACGCGACGTTCTTGTACGCGACGGCGTAGCCGGTGCCGCGCACCACGCCCTCGCCGTGCGTGGTGTTCGCCACACCTCCGGGCATGGATCGCAGGTCGACCGGGCCGTCGCCAGGCTCCGTGGCCGCAGCCGGCAGGGGCATCGCCTGGAGCCGCCGGAGCAGCTCCACGACCGGCGCCGGGCTGTCGATCACCTGCCCGGTCGGCGTCTCCGACCCCTCCGACATCGCGTTCAGGCAGCGCAGCTCGACCGGATCGAGGCCGAGCTCGTCCGCCATCCGGTCCATGATCGCCTCGTACGCGAACGCGGTCTGCACCGACCCGAACCCGCGCATCGCTCCGCACGGCGGGTTGTTGGTGTACGCGCCGTAGCAGTCGACGTGGATGTTCGGGATCACGTACGGCCCGAGGCCCATCGTGCCGGCATTGCCGACGACGGCCGGCGTGCTGGACGCGTACGCGCCACCGTCGAGGTGGATCGTCGCGTGCGCGTAGACCAGGCGACCGTCGCGGCCCGCGCCGTACTCGTAGCGCATCCAGGCCGGGTGGCGGTGGACGTGGCCGAAGAAGGACTCCTCGCGGTTGTAGGAGATCTTCACGGGCCTGCCGGTGTGCAGCGCGAGCAGGCAGGCGTGGACGTGCATCGAGAGGTCCTCGCGCCCGCCGAACGCGCCGCCGACCCCGGCGAGGGTGAGCCGCACCTTCTCCGGGCCGAGCCCGAGCGCCTCGCAGATCTGACGCTGGTCGACGTGCAGCCACTGGGTCGACACGAAGAGGTCGACGCCACCGTCCTCGGCCGGCACGGCGAGCCCGGACTCCGGTCCGAGGAAGGCCTGGTCCTGCATGCCGACCTCGAAGTCCAGCGTCACCACCACGTCCGCGGTGGGCTCCGGGTCGCCCTTGCGGATCTTGAGATGACGAAGGAGGTTGCCCTGCGGGTGGAGGACCGCCGCCTCCCGGCTGAGCTCCCGCACCTCCGGGGTGGTCTCGTGCACCCGGTCGACCATCGGGTGACCGAGCGCGAACCGCGGGTCGGTCACCGGCTCGTGCACCTCGTACTCGACCTTGATCCTTTTCGCGGCTCGCCGGGCCACCTCGAGATCATCCGCGGCGACCAGCGCAACCGGCTCCCCGTGGTAGCGCACCCAGTCGTGGGCGAGCACCGGCTGATCGGCGAGCTCGAGCCCGAAGACGTTGCGGCCGGGCACGTCGTCGGCAGTCAGCACGGCGACCACCCCGGCCGTCGCGAGCGCGTCGCCGATGTCGATCGACACGATCCGGGCGTACGGGTGGGGGCTGCGAAGCGTGACGCCCCAGACCATGTGGTCGGCCCAGAGGTCGCTCCCGTAGGCGAACTCGCCGCGCACCTTGAGCCGGCCGTCGGGCCGCTCCGGGCTCCCGCCGACGCCACCGGTCGGCCGAGCCGGTGCGTCGACGGCGGTCCTCGTACCGGTCGGAGCGGTCATGACGCGGCCGCGCGCGAGAGCAGCGCGTCGCGGGCGGTGACCGCGCCACGAGCCGCCGCGTCCTCGTCGACCGTCACGACGCGGTCGTGCTCCACCACCGCGCGCCCGCCGACGAGCAGCAGCTCCAGCGGCGGCGGCGCACCGAGCACGAGCGCGGCCACCGGGTCCTCGATCCCGGCGTGGGCCAGCGTGTCCAACCGCCAGAGCGCGAGATCGGCGAGCTTGCCGGGCTCGATCGAGCCCAGCTCGTCGGCCCGTCCGAGCACCTGGGCACCGCCCATCGTGGCCATCTCCAGCCCGTCCCGGACGCTCAGCGCGGTCGGACCACCGCGGGCCCGGCCGAACAGCACCGCGTGGCGGACCTCCTCGAGCAGCGAGCTCGCCTCGTTCGACGCCGCCCCGTCGACGCCGAGTCCGACGGCGACCCCGGCGTCGCGCAGGTCGCGGCTGCGGGCGATCCCGGCACCGAGGCGGGCATTCGACGAGGGGCAGTGCGCGACGCCGGTGCCGGTGGCGCCGAACGACTTGATGTCCCGGTCGCTCAGGTGGACCGCGTGCGCGAACCACACGTCCGGACCGAGCCACCCGAGCTCGGCCATGTACTGCGCCGGCGAGCAGCCGAAGCGGTCCCGGCAGAAGTCGTCCTCGTCGGTCGTCTCGGCCAGGTGCGTGTGCAGCCGTACGCGGTTGCGCCGGGCCAGCTCGGCCGCCTCGACCATGAGCTCGCGGGTGACCGAGAACGGTGAGCACGGGGCGACCCCGACCCGCACCATCGCACCCGCGGTCGGGTCGTGGTGCCGGTCGATCGCGTCCTGGGTCGCGGCCAGGATCGCGTCCCGCTCCTCGACGACGTGATCGGGGGGCAGCCCCCCGTCGCGCTGACCGAGGTCCATCGAGCCCCGGGTCGGGTGGAACCGCACGCCGACCCGGGTCGCCGCGGCGATCTCGGTGGCGAGCAGGTCTCCGGCGCCGCGCGGGAACACGTAGTGGTGGTCGGTCGTCGTCGTGCAGCCGGTGCGGACCAGCCAGGCCAGCGCAGCGGTGGCCGCCTGATCCACCACCTCCGCGTCGAGCCCGGCCCAGATCGGGTAGAGGTGGGTGAGCCAGCCGAACAGCGGCTCGTCCACCGCGTGTCCGCGCGTCGCCCACTGGTAGAGGTGGTGGTGGGTATTCACCAGGCCCGGCGTGAGCACGCAGCCGGATCCGTCGACGCGGCGGGCACCACTCCACCGCGCGTCCGTCGGCGCCGGACCGCTGGCGACCGCGACGATCACACCGTCCTGGACCACGACATGACCACGCTCGTGCTCAGTGCGCGCCGCGTCCACCGTCACCACCGCGCAGCCGTCGATGATCATCGCCTCGGCGCTCACGCCGTCGCCTCGCGACCACGGGCGGCAGCCAGCCGGACCGCGTCGAGGATGGACTCGTAACCGGTGCACCGGCACACGTTTCCGGCCAGCGCCTCGCGGATCTCCGCGTCGCTGGGGTCCGGATCACGGGCCAGGAGGTCGACGGTGGCGACGACCAGTCCCGGGGTGCAGAAGCCGCACTGCACGGCGCCGGTCTCGACGAACGCGCGCTGGACGGGGTGCAGGTCGTCCGGTTCCGGCCCGGCCAGGCCCTCGACCGTACGGACGTCGCGTCCCTCGGCCTGACCGGCCGCGACCAGGCAGGCGCAGACGAGCACCCCGTCGAGGAAGATCGAGCACGACCCGCACTCGCCCTGCTCGCAGGCGTTCTTGGAGCCGGGCAGGCCCATCCGCTCGCGCAGCACGAAGAGCAGGCTCTCCCCCGGCCACACGTCGTCGACCTCGCGCGGCTCGCCGTTCACCGAGCAGGTGATCCGCATCCGCTACGCCGCCCTCTGGTAGTCGGTCCACGCCCAGCCGAGCGCGCGCCGGGCCATCACCCGCAGGGCGTGGCGCCGGTATGCAGCGGTCCCTCGGACGTCGTCGATCGGATCCGCAGCCTGCCCGACCAGGTCAGCGAAGCGTTCCGCAAGCCTGTCCGGGATGTCGGCGCGCGAGTCCCACAGACCCGCCGCGGACAGCTCACCGGCCAGCGCGTCCTCAGCCGCTCTGGCCCGGCGCGGGGTCGGGGCGGCCGAGCCGATACCCGTCCCGACGGACCGGCGGTCCGGGTGCAGGGCGAGCCCGAACGCGGCGACCGCGATCACCATCGCGTTGCGGGTGCCGATCTTGCTGAACTGCTGCGGCCCAGCGGGAGGTCGCACCAGCACGGACTTGATCAGCTCGTCCGGCTCGAGCGCCGTGCGCTTGACCCCGGTGAAGAACTCGTCGACCGGGATCTCGCGCGTTCCCCGTACGGACTCCACCTCGACCACGGCGTACGCGGCCAGGAGTGCTGGGTGGCAGTCACCGGCCGGCGACCCGGTACCGAGGTTGCCCCCGACCGTGCCCCGATTGCGGATCTGCGGCGACCCGACCGTCCGGGACGCGAGCGCCAGACCCGGCAGCCGTCCGCCGAGATCTTGGATGAGCCGGGTGTAGGTCACCCCGGCGCCGATCCGGACCTGGTCGCCGTCCTCGGACCACTCCGCGAGCTCGGCGACGCCGGTGAGGTCGAGCAGGACGTCGGGTCGCCGGTGGTCGAAGTTCAACTCCACCATGACGTCGGTGCCGCCCTGGATCGGCGCGGCATCGGGGTGCGCGGCCTTGGTCTGGACGGCCTCGAGCCAGGACTGCGGCTGCTGGAAGTCCACGCGATCACCTGGCCGAGTCGTCGAGCCAAGCCAGGCCCGGGTCGCCGGCGTCGTCGCGCACGACGTTCGCCTGGATCAGACCGTACGGCCGGTCGGCCGCGTGGTAGACCTCGCCCGGGTTGTCCAGCCCGAACGGCTGCAGATCGACCAGGAAGTGGTGCAGGTTCGGCGCCGTCAGCCGTACCTCGTCGATCGCTGGCTCCTCCTCGAGCACCGCCCGACCCATCTCCCAGAGCGTCTGCTGGAGGGCCAGGCTGTGGAGGGCGGCGAACGTGGCCAGCAGGCGGTCGCGCACCCGTCCGTGCTGCGCGTCCCAGTCCTCGGCCGGCGTCGGGTCGGAGCGCCACTGGACGACGAGGGAGGTGGCGAGCACGCGGTCGTCGGTGTCGGCGAGCGTCGTGTACCGGTCGGCCAGGAAGCCGCGGAACTCCGACCCGGTCGACTTCAGCACGACCAGGTCCCGCAGGCCGGAGACCATCCAGGCGCGCTGGTCGGCGTCGCGACCCTGGACCGTCGAGGTCGCGGTGCGGGTCGCGCCACCGGGCCGGGTGAACGCATGGCCGTGCGGAGCACCGTCGACGTCGATCCTGGCCCAGGCCGCCTCGTGCACCGTCACCCGAGCGAGGTCGACCGACTCGACGGTGTCGACGAAGTGCCTTGCCAGCTCGAGCGCGAACTCCTCGGCCGCTCCGACGCCGCGCTCCTTGGCCAGTGCGAACACCGTGTTCTTCTGGGTGTCGGTCGGCAGGACCTTCGCCTGGTCGCCCTCGAGATGCGCCGCCGCGAAGTCCCCGCGCAGGGAGGTGGACACGGTCAGGTCGCGGAGCTCGTGGTGGTCGCCCTCGCGGGTGACCCGGACCAGGTGCGTCTCCGCCTTGCCGTACTGGTTGAACCCGAGCGAGATCCCCATCCCCCTAGCTCCCCCGGTAGGTGGAGTACGCGTACGGGCTGAGCAGGAGCGGCACGTGGTGGTGCACCGCACCGTCGTCGACCGTGAAGGTGATCGCCACCTCCGGGAAGAAGCCCGGCTGGCCGGTGGACGCGTGGTACGCGGCGGTGTCGAAGACCAGGCGGTACGTGCCCGGCTCGAGATGCGCCGGACCCAGGTCACTGACCCGGCCGTCGGCGTCGGTCCGGCTCGTCGCCACGTGCACGTCATCATGGGCGACGATCGCATGCAGCGTCACGGTGACGTCGGTGGCCGGTCGGCCGAGGGCGGTGTCGAGCACGTGCGTCGTGATCAGGCTAGGACCAGGGACGGGGCTCACGCGGTCACCAGGCGCTCCAGCCGGAGCCGGTTGATCTTGCCCAGCTCGGCGCGGGTCACGACCAGCTCGGTGTCCGCGTCGTTGTCGAGCCGGTCCCGCAGGATGGCCAGCAGCTCCGGGCCGCTGCGCCCGGACGCGCAGACCAGGTAGATCCGGCCGAACCGCGCCTCGTAGGCACGATTGCCCTCAGCCAGTCCCTCGGCCAGCTCCGCGTCGCCGGTGTCCACGCCGGACTGCTCGCGGCGGGACTGCTCGCCGCCGGTCCCCGACGGTCGGGCGCCGATCTTGGGGTGGCCGGCCAGCGCGGCATCGAGATCGGCGGCGGTGAGCTGGTCCAGCGCGTCGTCGGCCTGGCGGAGCAGCTCCTCCAGCGAGCCGTACGGGCGACTGGCGATCATCGCGTCGACCCAGTGCGGGGCGGCGCACACGGCGGCCAGGGCGCGGGCGGCCTCTGCATCGCTCAGGGCGTTGTGCTCGGCCAGATCCACGCACCGATGCTGCCAGACGGCGGACGCCGGCGGCACGGTTCCGATCAGAGGGCGCTCAACAGCGCTCGTGCCCGCGTGTCGCAAAGGCCAGCGCCCATCGATCTTGCGGTGCCGCTCCGAGGGCTAGCGTCCGGGGGTGAGTCTGCGGCGGGCTCGGATCGCGGTCGGGGTGGCGTTCGGCGTCCACGCCGCCGCGTTCGCGACCTGGGCGGCACGGATCCCCACGATTCGAGACGACCTCCGGCTGGACAATGGCGACCTGGGCGTCGCACTCGGCGGGCTGGCCGTCGGCATGTTCGTCGGGACGCGGCTGACCGGGCGCATGGAGCGCAGCGCCAGGACCGGCGTGCCGCTCCGGGTGGTCACGCCTCTGCTGTGCCTCTCGATCATCGGACCCGGTCTCGCCCGCGACCTGGTCACGTTGACGATCAGCCTCGCGGTGTTCGGCATTCTTGGCGGCCTCCTCGACGTCGTGATGAACACGCACGCCGTTGCTGTCGAGCGGCTCTACCGTCGACCGATCATGTCGAGCCTGCACGGGCTGTGGAGCATCGGCACGATGGCCGGCTCGGCCGGGGCTGCTCTGGTCGCGCGGTCCGGCGTGGAGGTCCGCGCGCACTTCGTGGTCGCCGCGGTGCTCCTGGCCGCCGCGAGCGCGCTGCCCCTCGCCGGCGCGTTGGGACACCAGGCCGAGGCGGCGACCATCGCGCACCACCACGAGACCTCGTCGACGACGCGGGCTCCCGCCGGTCTGGCCGCGCTGTTGCTGCTCGGCCTGATGGGATTCGGCTCGTTCCTGGTGGAAGGGTCCGTCGCGGACTGGAGTGCGGTGTTCCTCACCGACGAGCGCGCTGCCTCCCCTGGCTTCGCGGCACTCGGGCTTACGGTGTTCGCCGGCGCGATGGCGGGATCCCGACTCGTCGGCGACCGCCTCGGGCTCCGGCTGGGACCCGTACGGCTCGGCCGGGTGGGTGCGGGCACTGCGCTCATCGGGTTCGCCGTCGTCCTTCTCGTCCCGTCGGCCGCGGCGGCGCTGGTCGGCTTCGGGTTGCTCGGCCTCGGCATCGGCCCGGTCGTGCCGATGGTCTTCAGCGCCGCCGGAAACACGCGCACCCCGTCTCGACCGTCCGTGCTCGGTCCGGTGGTGTCGGTCGGGTACGTGGGTGGCGTCCTCGGCCCGGTGCTGATCGGCCGGCTGGACGGGATCATCGGGCTGACGGCGGCGCTGGCTGTCCCGGCGGCCCTCGTCGCGGTCGTGCTGGTCGGCGCGCCGGTGCTCGGGGCCGCCGCCGGCAGCCCTCCCATTGGCAAGGAACCGCACATCTTTGGATAGCGGTCCGTCAGGACCTCGGCGGTGCGCTCGGTGGCCAGCTCCGGTGCTCGTCGTCGATCGGGCTCATCAACCCGACCGGGTTGCCGTCAGGATCTTCCACGATCGCGTAGCGGGAGCCCCAGAACGCGTCGTACGGCGGCTGCCGGCCCGGGTGACCCGCGTCGACCAGCCCGGCGTAGACCTCGTCGACCTTGTCTCGGCTCGCCACCGAGACTCCGAGAACGGCGCCCCCGCCGGTGGCGCCCCGAAGCCGCCATCTCACATCGGCACGAACCCGATGGTGTCGAAGGCGACGCTGAGCCCGTTCGCGAGATGCGCGACGGCATGGTCGTCGCTCGCCGGGTTGATCTCCCAGCCGAGGCGACGCGAGAAGTCCAGCGTCGCACGCATGTCGGTGACGACGATGTTCAGCTGCGAGAGCGCCAACGGCCCGTGCACCCCACGATCGTCGCAACGCACATCGGCCTCGGCAACAACGACGACAGCGACGACAGTCGGCGCGGCCTCGGCTTCCTGGACGTCCTGCTCAGCCGGACGGTCGACCAGGTCCCCTGACGCCATCCGGCAACTGATGATCATCTGCCGGCGCCGAGCGGCGCAACCACAGCAGGCCGAGCACGGGCAGCACGAGCGGGATGAAGAGGTAGCCGCGCCCGTAGACGGACCAGACCGTGGCATCGGGGAACGCGTCTGGGACGACGAGGCTCACAGTCCCGACGACCAGGACGCCGGCGAGCTCGATCGAGCAGGCCGCGGTGGCGAGGCGGTGCGCGCCACGGCCAGGTCGCGCCAGCGCGACCGTCGCGACGACGTACACCGCGGCAGCGAAGGCGGACAGCGCGTACGCGACGGGGGCCTCGGTGAAGCGGCTCGAGATCTGCACCGCCGCCCGCGCGACCGCCGCGACGGCGAACACCGCGTACACCGCGACCAGGACCCGACCGGCACCGTGGGCGCCCGAGGCCGGCGGCGCCGAGCCTTTCAGATCATCCACCGGAGGCCAGCCACACGGAGTCCATCCGGATCAGTGTGACGACCAGGGCGAGCGCCGCCACGGCGAGGACACCACCGCTCCAGCGGTTCTTCTCCCCCACCGCCCACAACGCTCCGGCCGGAAGGACGACGAGAGCGAACGCGAGGTAGGCGACGAACAGTGCCAAGCCGTCGACCTCGGCTCCACCCGCCAGACCGATCACGGCCAGGACGGCCTGCACCAGCACGGCCAGCTCGACCAGCGCCATCGCAGCCAGGTGCCCGACCCCGACCGGACGCCGGAAGATCATCGCGATCAAGCCGAGCAGCGCGAGAACGCCGCAGCCGAGCGAGATCGCTGTGACGAGCCCGTCCCGCACCCCAGCCC
>JACCYY010000037.1 GCA_013696235.1 Sporichthyaceae bacterium
CCCGAGGAGCAGCTCGACTACAGCCGCTTCATCGCCGACGAGGCGCACGCGCGCGGCCTGGCGGTGGGTCTCAAGAACTCGATCGACCACGCCGCCGAGCTCGAGCCCTGGTTCGACTTCGCCGTGAACGAGCAGTGCTTCCAGTACGACGAGTGCAGGCGGCTCGAGCCGTTCCTCGACGCGGGCAAGAACGTGATCATCGTGGAGTACCGCTCGGAGCTCGGTCAGTTCTGCGGCGACGCGGACCAGCTCGGGGCGGTCGCCATGCGCAAGAAGCTGTCGCTGAGGGTGTGGCGCCAGTCCTGCCCCTGACGGTGCCGCGAGCGGATGGCCGCTACATCGGGGCGTTCACCAGGGTTCGCACGACGCGAAGTGCGACCGACAGCCGAGCCAGGTCCCAGGTCTCGCTGTCGAGGATCTCGTGCAGCCGGGACCTGGCCCGCACCAGGATGACCCCGGTCTGCTCCTCCCAGTGCGTCACCCGAGCCTCCGGCTCGCCACCCTCTGGTGTGGCGTCGAGCACCTGGGCCGTCAGCGCTGCGTGCGTCGCGTGCAGCTCGTCGCGCAGGGCAGCCCGGACCATCGACTGCCAGCGGTCCTCGCGGGGTAGCGCGATGATCCGCTCGAGCAGCCGGCCGAACTGCAGCCGCTCGCCGAGCCGGAAGTGGGTCCGCGCCACCTCGACCGGATCGAGGTCGCGTCGCTGGGCCGACTCGACGATGCCGAGCGCGGCGTACGCCGGCGGCAGGGTCGCCACCGTCGTCGCCAGCTCCACCGGGACTCGCGCCAGCGTGAGCCGGTCCCGCCGCTCGGCGTAGAGCGTGCGCTCACGACCGACCAGGACGTCGGGCAGCGCTGCGGTCACGACGGCGACGCCGTCGTGGAACTGGTCGATGTTGGGCTGGATGGCGATCGGCGGCCGTCGGTTGATCACGAGCCAGCGAGCCGTGCGCTCGGTGATCGTCCGGCCCTCGAGCCGCATCGCCGACTGCACCTTCGAGTCGACCTGCGAGTCGAGCCGGTCGATCGCCGTCCACACCGACTGCATGTCGAACACGCGTTGCGCCACCACGTGGGCCCGGACGAGATCCTCGTTGCTGGCACCGGTCTCGGTGGCCAGGCGGTGGTGGAACGTCACGCCGGAGTTGTTCACCACGTTGTTGACGACCTGGGTCACCACGATCTCGCGGCGCAGCCGGTGGTCGTCCATGCGATCCCGGTAGCGCTCGCGCAGCGCCGACGGGAAGTAGTTGACCAGCTCGGTCGCGAGCGACGGGTCGTCCGGCAGATCGGTGTCGATGAGCTCATCGGTCAAGATCATCTTGGTGTAGGCGAGCAGCACGGAGTACTCCGGGCCGGTGAGCGCCTCCTTGGCGGCCATCCGCTCGGTGAGCTGGCGTTCCGAGGGCAGGAACTCGAGCGCGCGATCGAGCTGGCCGGCCTTCTCGAGCTCGCGCAGGTAGTCACGGTGCACGTGCAGCAGAGCCGGGCCCTGGAGCAGACCACTGGCGATGCAGACGTTCTGCCCGTAGTTGTCGGCCAGGACGAGCTCGCCGACCTCGTCGGTCATCGAGGCGAGCAGCTCGTTTCGCTCCTCGACCGTGAGCTCGCCGTCGTCGACGACCCGGTCAAGGAGGATCTTGATGTTGACCTCGTGGTCGGAGGTGTCCACACCCGCTGAGTTGTCGATCGCGTCAGTGTTGATCCGGCCACCGGTCCTGGCGTACTCGATCCGTCCCAGCTGGGTGCAGCCGAGGTTTCCTCCCTCGCCGACCGCCTGGCAGCGCAGGTCGCCACCGTTCACCCGGATCGCGTCGTTGGCCTTGTCGCCGACGTCGACGTTGGACTCGGTGCTCGCCTTCACGTACGTGCCGATGCCGCCGTTCCAGAACAGGTCGACCTCCGCCAGGAGGATCGCCCGCATCAGGTCCGCCGGGGCCATCGAATCGCCGTCGCCGGCGATACCGAGGGCCGCCCGGACCTGCGGGCTGACCGGGATCGACTTCGCCGTCCTGGGGTAGACACCCCCACCCTCGCTGATCAGCCCAGCGTCGTAGTCCTGCCAGGACGACCGGGGCAGGTCGAAGAGTC
>JACCYY010000058.1 GCA_013696235.1 Sporichthyaceae bacterium
GCAGTTCCGTGGAGGCGATCGGGAAGCTCGGCGGCGGTCGTCCGGCCGACCCCATTAACGCGATCGGCAAGCTGGGCGGCGGCCGCGCGTCTGATGCCATCCTCTCGATCGGCAAGCTGGGCGGCGGGAGCCCAGGCGGGATCTGACCGCCCTCTCATGGGTCGGGCGTTACCGACGCGTGGTCGTTGACCACCAACCCGCCCTGCCTGTGCGCAGCGTGTAACGACTCGTCCGCGTGCAGCAGCAGCCCCGTCATCGATAGTGGTGCTGAAAGCGACGCGACGCCCACCGTCAGGTTGTGGAGTACGTCTGGGCCGCAGGCCCGGATCCGCTCCGCAAGAACCTGACCCGTGAGGCCGACCGCAAACACTGCGAGCTCGTGGGTGTCATACCTGGCGAGCACGTCTACTTGCAAGATCGCGATCACCTTGTCCAAGGTCTCGTCGAACGCGTCTTCTCGGACGTCCAGGAACGCGACGCTCACCGTATTGCCGCTCTGGTGACCGTCTGCCACCTCGCTGGACAAGCGCTGCAGGAACGAAACCCGGCTGGCGAGGCCGGTGCCGGCGTCGAAGAGCACCCGCTCGGTATCCCGCATCTGTTGCCGGCGCGACGTTGCGGCGGCAATGCGCGTTCCCATGCTGGCGGCGAGCCGATCCCGCTCTTGCCAACTCGTCCTCGCGAGGAGTTGCGCGTACTCCACCGTGGCAGTGACGCCCGGCTGGTCGACGTAGAGTCGGGCCCGCTCCCACGCCGCGCCCATCGCCAGGGCGTAGTCGGTCGTGTGGCTGATCGACAGCAACGCACGCTCGGCCTGGGCAAGTGCCGTCTGAGCGGTCAGATTGGAGAGCGCGCGAACGAGCCCGATCCGAGCCACGATCGCCTCATCGAGTTCCTGCCGTGATAGCGGTTCGATCACAACGGCGAGCTGGTCGATCGCCGCCTCGGACTGGTCGAGGAACGCCAGGCACAGGCCGATTCGCGCTGCGAGCACCAGGTTCCATGTCTTCGCATCCTTCGCTGGCAAGTAGTCCCGCGCTGAGCCCTCGAGCGCGAGAGCCTGCTCGAAGTGGTCCCGAGCCTCGAGCGAACCGATCCGAACCAATTCCAGACCCCAATACACATGGGCGAGCTGTGCGTTGAGCACCCGGTAGAACGCGGAGACAGAGTACTCGCCGAAGGACGACTCGTCGGAGATCTGGTCGTACTGCGCCAGCGCCAGCTCGTACATGCGGACGGCTAGATAGCCGACGCCGAGGCCGTTCACTGCCCAGACGTAGGCGAGCCCTCGCGGTGGTGAGTCGTGTACATAGATGGCGGCGTCGGTGAGTTCCGCCAGCGCGGCAGTCCGTTCCCCAGCGACGATGTGCACGATGGCACGGAGGGACGCGCTACTCGAGAGCCAGCCGCGGTCAACCGGATCGTCGGACAGTTCGATCGTAAGCCGATCGCAGACCGCGATGCACTCGTCGAGGTGACCGAGATGGAAATTGCAGAGGGCCTCGATGTACAACAGCTGGTGGATGATCCGCCGTGCACCAGCGGCACGGGCGAGCACCAACACATCGTGGATCTCGGTGAGCACACCGTCGGCGCCACCGGTTTGTGCGCGCAGTGTGAGGTCACGTGTGATGGCATAAAGTTCGAGTCCCGAGCGCGGATCGACATCGGGTGCGGACTCGACATTCGAAATCGGCCCGCGAAGCGATGGACGGTCGCCAGACGATATGGCAGCCATGTGCTAGCTCCTCCCTGGCCAAATAGTTTCGACCAGCCGGACTAGCACGTCGAGGAACATGGATTGACCCAGATGCCACCTCGACGCTGCGCGGTCAGCAGCGCCTCGTCGGCATGCGCGACAAGCGAGCTCACTGAGGCCGGCGCGATTAGCGCAGCGATTCCGACGGCGAGGTGATCGAGTGCCCCCGCACCGCACGCCGCCCTGATTCGATCGGCCAGCTCAAGGGCGCTCACGCCGACTCCCACGGCTGCGAGTTCGCTAGGTCCGTACCGTGCCAAGAGGTCGACGTCGAGCGTCGCAATAATCGCGTGCAAGGTCTGGTCGGATGGACTCGCAGACAGGTCGAGAAACGCGAGGCTCAATTCACGGCTTGCAGCGACGTAGGTCGACAACTGCTGAAGTAGGAGCATACGGTTTGGCAACCCTGTGGCCTCGTCGTGGAGCAGACGACCATGCTGGACGGACCGCCGCACACGGACCTCGTCGGCAACCCGAGCCGAGACAAGCCGCACCATGCGGGCACGTTCGTCCCAGCTCTCCCTGGCGATGAGACGGCAGTAGTCGAGGGCCGCCCCAAAGCCGGGTGTATCGAGGTCCAGGCGGGCTCGCTCCCATGAGGCGGCGGCAGACAACGCATAGTCGGTCAGATGGCCGACCGCAGCAAGAGCGTGGTCGGCGTGCTCGCGGGCCACCGTGCGGTCAACGATCGAGGCGGCGCGCGCTAGGCCAACTCGCGCCATGATTGTCTCCTCCATCGGACGCTGTCGTAGGAGGACGAGTGCGGCCTCGAGCCTTGGAAGGGCGAGGTCCGTCTCGCCCAAGAACGCAAGGCACATGCCGCCACGCGCCTCGAGGATGAGCTCCCACGGGCCCTCATCGTGTTCTGGCAGGCGGGTTCGCGCGCGCCGACCGTACTCCAGCGCCTGCTCGAACTGTGACCGAGCGGTCGCCCAGCCGACCCGGTCGAGCTCAAGCCCGCAATAGATGTGCGCCAGTTGAGTGTTAAGAATGCCGACGAATGCCGCGACTCGGTACTCGGCGAGCACGGCGTCATCCTCCACCCGGGCATATTCCTCGAGTGCGAGCTCGTATAGCCGAAGCGAGAGACATCCAATGACGACGCCATTGACCGCAGCCAGGTAGCCTGGGCCCCTAGTGGGTCCGTCCCGCAGCAGTATCGTCGCTTCCACGATCTGATCGAGTGCTCGTACGCGCTCACCGCGAGAGATGCTTACTATTGCGAGCATAGACTCGCTGCTCGATCGCCAACCGCGGTCGATGGGGCTGTCGGACAGCTCGGCGTTGAGGAGGTGGCAGGTGTCCACGCAATCGTTGAGCTGGCCAACCATGAGGTTGCAGAATGCAGAGATGTAGAGGGCGCGGTGGACAATCCGATTAGCACCGATCGCTCGCGCTTGTTGGACGATCTGATCCATCTCAATAAGGACCTGCGCGGCCTCGCCAGTGTTCGCGCGCAGGGTGAAATTGCTCACCGCGGTATACAGCTCGACCCTGGTAGGCGGCGCCTGGCCGATCGAACTGGCTGCTCCCGTGTCGTGCGCCACGTCCAAACCAGCGAAGCGTTCGACCGGATGCACGGATGAGGACCGCCCAACTACCATGCGGTCCCTCCTCGGCGGCGGCGAGCAGCCCGCCCGGCTGCCGGCCGAGCCCGGTCCAGGCATCTTAGGCGAGGCTCTCACTGGCACTCCGCCCCCGCTGGGGTCAATGCGCCAACGATTCCCTCCGCGGGCCGGCCCGGTCTGACCACGGAGGCCGCCCGAGCGGGATAATAGGGCGGTGCCACGACGATCCGCAGCCGCGTCGTTGGCTCGGCTGGACGCCTGGATAGCACTCCTCATCATGGCTGCGGCCGCACTCGTACCTGGCGTCTCGCCGAGCGCCGCCGTTGCCGGCGATCCGATCGGCGGAGAGCGTCTGGCCGAGCCAGGCGTGGTGGTTGACCTGGGGGCCGGCGCTGTGCTGCCGCCGGTCAACGAGGCTGCGGCGTACGTGGTTGCCGACCTCCAGACGGGCGAGGTCCTCGCGTCGAAGTCCGCGCACGAGCGCCATCCGCCGGCCAGCACGCTCAAGGTCCTCACCGCACTCACGTTGCTGCCCGGTCTCGACAAAAGTCAGGTGGTCGTCGGCGCCGACGAGGACGTGCTCGTCGAGGGCAGCAAGGTGGGTATCGCGGCCGGGCTCTCCTACGACGTGGACCTGCTGTTCAAGGCCATGCTGGTCGACTCGGGCAATGACGCAGCCCAAGCACTGGCCAGGACTGCTGGCGGCGTCGAGCAGACGGTCGCCGGGATGAATGCGGTGGCGCGGGAGCTGGGGGCTTTCGACACGCAGGTGATCAACCCGAGCGGGCTTGACGAACCGGGTCAGCTCACGTCGGCCTACGACCTGGCACTGATCGCTCGGGCAGCGCTTGAGCGCCAGGACTTCCGGACGTACGTGACGACACTGACGGTGGACCTGCCGGCGCGCGACGGTACGAGCTACCAGATCCAGAACGGGAACCGCCTGCTCGGTTCGTACGACGGGCTGATCGGCGTGAAGACCGGGTACACCACGCTCGCCCGCCACACCTATGTCGGCGCCGCAGAGCGCGACGGCCGACGTTTCGTCGTCACCGTGCTGCGGACCGAGGATCGGGCGGAGGTCGTGGCGGCCGCGCTGCTGGACTGGGCGTTCCTCAACGCCGACGCGGTCACTCCCGTCGGTGAGCTGGTCCTGGGTCCGCCGGTCCCGGTGATCTCCGCCGTACCGGAGGAGTCGGGCGGGCCACTCCAGACACCGGGGCAACCGCCCGCGGCGGGCGACGCGGTGGACGCAGGCGCCGGCGGCGGGCTCGGGGCACTCACGACGACAGCCCTGGTGGGCGTCGGTCTGGTCGGTGCGGTCGCGGCGCTGCGGATCCGGGCCGTACGTCGGGACCGCTTGCGCCGTGAGCAGTTTCGAGGACGCTCGATCCGACCAGGTCGAGGAGCCTGAGCTCAGTCCTCTGCGGCCTCGGCGACCTTGCGGAGGGACACCGCGAGCCCGACCGCCGCCGCACCGAGCGCGACGCCGGCGACGAGCGCAGCTCGGTCGCGGTCCGGTCGCACACCTGCATCCGTCGGGCCGTCGACCAGATCCGATCGGAGCTCGACCAGCGTGCGCTCGGCCTCGAGCGCGATGCGGGTCTCCACCACCTCGTCCGCCGGCGGGGTCGTCGCGGCCCAGGATGCGCCGAGCATGGTGAGACGGGCGAAGTAGCTGATCCACACCAGCAGCGCGATGACCAGGGCGAACGGGCCGTAGATCGGGTTGTCCACCGTGCTGCCGATCACGAACGTCGCCAGCAGCTTCAGCACCTCGAAGCCGATCGCGGCGAAGATCGCGCCCTCGCGGAGCGCGCGGCTCGGCAGGTCGGGCTTGCCGAGCAGGCGGAAGATCACGAAGAACAGCAGCGTGCTGGCGAGGACGCCGACCGCGATGCCGATCACACGCAGCAGGAACGTCGGGATCGGGTCGTCCTCGGGGAGCCCCACGGCTCCGAGCAGCTCACCGGTCAGGCTGGTGACGATGCTCGAGGAGCCGACGGAGACGAGCAGCACGATGCCGAGCGAGCCGAGCACGAGCAAATCGGTCGCCTTGCCCAGGAGGAAGTTTCCTCGCTCCTCCTTCGGCACCGCGAACATAGTCTGGAGTGCCCCGCGGAGGGACGAGAGCCAGCCGAGCCCGGAGTAGAGGAAGCCGGCGAGGCCGATGATCGAGGCGGTACTCGCCGCATCAGCGAGCTCCTCGGTGCTGATCTCGTCGAAGATCCCCGGAAGCACAGTGCGCATCGCGTCGAGGACCGGCTCCTGCGCCTCGGGCTGGTTGCCGACCACGAACCCCAGCACCGCAAACGCCAGGGCGACGATCGGGAAGAAGGAGAGCAGCCCGAAGTACGTGATCGCGCCGGCGAGCATGGACGCCTGCGCTGCGGAGAAGTGCTCGAACGCGCGGGCGAGATGGTCGACGATCGGCCGCCGGTCGCGGAGCGCCTGGGCTCGCGCCTTGAGCCGGTCCACCAGACCCGGCTTCTTCACGTCGGTGTCAGTTCTCCCCGTGTCAGGCGCCGGCCCGGCCACCGGTGCTCCTCGCCGGGCCCTGGGCCGGCTGGTCGGGCGAGCGGCCCGAGGCGCTGAACCCGTACGTCCGGACTGGTCGCCAGACCCCGTCATTGCCGTGGCGGTAGAGGCTGAAGCCGTTCACCTCGAACGAGGCCTCGTAGCCGGCGAGCTCGTCGAACGCGAGGTCCAGCGCCGACTCCGGGGTGTCATGGGCGATGGTCACGTGCGGGTGGTACGGGAAGGCGAGCTCGCCGCCGGCAAGCGGCCCGCTGCGGACCTGGGCGGCCAGCCGCTCGCACTCGACCAGACCCACGGCGACCTGCACGAAAACGACCGGTGACACCGGCCGGAACGTGCCAGTCCCGCGCAGGAGCATCCCGAAGGTCAGTGTCTCGTCGGCAACCTTCAGCAAGTGCTCGTCGATCGCCGGCGTCGCGGCGAGATCCACCTCGGTCGGCGGCAGCAGCGTCACGTGGGTCGGGATCGCCGTAGCGAGCGAGTCCCCGCAGCGCAGCCTGGCGTGCCGGAGCTCGTCACCGTACGGCTCCGGGATGGCGACCGCGACGCCGATCGTCGGCACGGCGGTCCGCTAGCGCCGGCCCGGCGCGAAGCCGACCCGCTCGTAGACAGCAGCTAGGGTCTCGCTCGCGACCACGCGGGCACGCTGGGCGCCGGACGCGAGGAGCGCGTCGAGCGCGGCTTCGTCGGCGACGATCTCCAGCGTCCGTTCGCGGAACGGCACGACGAACTCCTCGACGGCGGCGGCGACGTCCTTCTTCAGATCACCGTAGCCCCGCCCCTGGTAGTCCCGCTCCAGCTCGCTGACGGTGCGACCGGACAGGGCCGCGTGGATCGTGAGGAGATTGGCGATGCCAGGCTTCCCCGCTTGGTCGAACGTGATCTCGCGACCGGAGTCGGTCACCGCGGACCGGATCTTCTTCGCGCTGACGGCAGGTGGATCAAGCAGATCGACGATTCCCGCCGGCGCGCTCGTGGACTTGCTCATCTTCGCCATCGGATCGCTCAGGTCCAGGATCTTCGCGGTGTCCTTGACGATGTGTGGACGCGGCAGGACGAACGTCTGCCCGAATCGGCGGTTGAAGCGCTCGGCCAGGTCGCGGGACAGCTCGAGGTGCTGCCGCTGGTCCTCGCCGACCGGCACCTCGTCGGTCTGGTAGAGCAAGATGTCCGCCGCTTGCAGGACGGGGTACGTGAACAGGCCGACTGTCGGCCCGACCGTGCCCGGCCGGTTGGACTTGTCCTTGAACTGGATCATGCGGCTCGCCTCGCCGAAACCGGTCATGCAGCCGAGGACCCAGGCCAGCTGCGGGTGCTCGGGCACCTGGCTCTGGACGAAGATCGTGCACTGCTGCGGGTCCAGCCCGAGGGCGAGGAGCTGGGCGGCGGCGAGACGGGTCCGACGACGCAAGACGACTGGGTCGTACTCGACCGTGATCGCGTGCAGGTCGACGACGCAGTAGAACGCGTCGTGGGTGTCCTGCATCCGGACCCACTGCTTGATCGCGCCGAGGTAGTTGCCGAGGTGGAACGAGTCCGCCGTCGGCTGGATCCCGGACAGCACGCGGGGACGATCGGCACGAGC
>JACCYY010000069.1 GCA_013696235.1 Sporichthyaceae bacterium
CCGGCCAGGAAGACCGGGAAGTTCGACGGGTCGAGCGTCGCGAGCGATCGAAGCGCCAGCGGCAGCGTGAAGCGGTCACGGTCGTAGATGAGCACCAGCGGCTCGAGGAAGTTCGACCAGGTGAGGATGAACGTGAGCGTCGCCACGCCCGCAGTCACCGGCCGGACGAGCGGCATGGCGACCCGGCGCCAGGTCTGCATGGGGGTGAGGTCCTCGAGCCGGCAGGTGTCGTAGAGGTCCGTCGACAGGGCCCGGAAGGCGAGGACGTACACGAGCACGTACAGCGGAGAGGTCCCGATCAGCGCGGGAGCGACCAGCGGCAGCAGGGTGTCGGTGAGCCCGAGCGCCGAGAAGATCGTGAAGCGGGGCACCAGGAGCGCTGTCACCGGCACGGTGAGCGCGACCAACGAGCCGAGGACGACCACGGTCGTCACTCGACGCGGCAGGTGCACGAGCGCGAATCCGGCCAGCGACGCGACGAGAACGCTGAGCGGCACCGCGACCAGTGCGACCAAGGTGGAGTTCACGGTCGCCCGGACCAGTCCACCCAGCTCGACGGCGCGCGAGTACGCATCCCCGGAGATCCCGTCGGGGACGAGGTCGAGCGCAGGTGGTGGCGGCAGGCCGGGCGGGTGGAGCGAACCGATGACCAGCAGCACCAGCGGCGGGAGAAGCACCACCAAGGCCACCACGGCACCGACCGAACGAGCTCGCTGGGCGTTGCGCGTCGGGTACGGAGAGGGGCCGCCTGAGCGGCGGCCCCTCCCGGTCGATCGATTGTGCAGGTTGATTGTTACGTGGACACGAGCGCGAGCTCCCAGGCCGACAGGCCGTGGGACGCCGCGTACAGGATCCGGCGGTTCGGGTCGAACGTCAGACCGGTCACCTCCACGTTCGGCATCCCCTTGGCTGCATCGACCCAGGTGTTCGACGCGGCTGCCTGCTTGAGCACGCCGAAGTCCGTCGAGGCGAACAGATCCTGGGTTGCGCCGTCACGGACCAGGTCTGTGACCGGCTGATCGCCGAAGTCCGTCGACAGGTTCCGCCAGCTCGAGGTCCCGGTTGACTTGTGGTAGCGGATCGCGAAGACGTGGCCCGGCGTGTCGGGGGTGTTCGAGCTGAACCCGCTGTAGGACACGACGGCCCGGTTCCGGAGCGTCGGGTGGGGGTAGATGCTGCTGACGAACCGGTTCGGCGCCATGGCGTCGTCGTCGTCAATCCTGATCCACTCCACGTTCGCGGGGTTCCTGGCGTCGACGTTCCGGGTGATGAAGAGCCGGCCGGTAGTCGTGGCCGCCCACGCCCAACCGGTGTTCGCGGAGGTCCGCTCGATCGCGGCCACCGCCCCACCTTCCCGATCGCCCCAGAACGCGTCCACCAACGGGTTGCGGCCGAGCGGCCTCCAGTCACCACACTGAGCCTCGAACGTGCCGGTCCAGGTGTTGCAGACCCGCTGGGCCTCCGCCATCGTTCGGTTGCCGAGGCCGAACGTCGTGGTCCGGTATGCGGTCACGCCCGTGCCCGCGAACATCGTGCCGCTCACCACCGGGTCGCTGATGACCGGGGCGTAGAACTGCGTCCCGGGTTGCCCGAAGATCGGGTCAGCGGTCCAGATCCAGTCGGCGATGTCACCGTTGTCGAAGTTGACCTCGGGAGACGCGTTATAGAAGTTGTGGAACCTGAACTCCGGGCGCTTGGCATCGAAGCCGGACTGCCCACCGTCGCCGATCATCGTGTTGACCCAGGTGGTGGTCTCGCCCTTGTTCTCCCACGTCCCGTTGTCCTGGGTCCCGCCCTGCAGCATGTCCGGCTCGTGCGGGCTGACCGACAGGCTCATGAACTGCAGCGTCGAGAGCCCGGTGTTGATGCCGGTGAGCTTGGACGGGATCTTCGACAGCATCTGCTCGCAGCGCGCCTTTTCGGCCGGGTCGGTCAGATTGCGGCGCGGGTCGTCGCACCAGAACGACCGGTCGACGAAGCTGCCACTCGAGCGCATGACCCCGCCGTCGTTGGTCTCAAAGAACTGGTACGGGTTGTTGGGGTTGGTAACCAGGTCGTGCTGGTCGGGGTGCAGTCCGTTCGGGTGCAGGATGTCGGTTCCGTCGAACGTCATGTCCGTGCCGCTCACGCCAGCGTCCGTGGAGAGGATCACAGCCCGCTTGTTGGCGATCGTCTCGTCGTAGCTGTAGGAACCACCGACGTAGACGATGTCGGGGTAGCCGTCCGGGGTGGTGACGAAGATGTCGTACCAGCACTGGCCGCCACAGAGGTTGTACGTGGCGAAGCCGGGGTCGGCAACGTTCGCGCTGCTCAGGTCCTTGAACACCGGCAGACCGGTGGCGACGTCGTCGCTGCGGAACAGGCGTGAGTAGGGGTCTCCGAAGTTGCCCTCGTGGACATACATCCGGGTCTTGCCGTTCGGCAGCTTGGTCACGTCGAACGCCGGACGGCTCTGGATGATCGCCGCGTTGATCGAAGGCTTGATCTGGGTCCACGTGCTGCCGGCGTCCGAGGACCGCCAGACCCCGCGCGCGTACGACGAGGCGTAGACGATGTTCGAGTTGTTCGGGTCGAGCTCGACCTGCCGTACGCCACGCGGCGAGCAGGTGGAGCCGTTGAGGAACTCGACGTCGTCACCCGTGCACTTGGCGATGTTGGCCGAGCCGTTGTGGATGAGTTTCCAGGAGGCGCCACCGTCCGTGGACTTGTAGAGACCCCATGGCGCGGCATCGGGAACCGGCCGGGTCACGCCACTGCAGCACACGCTCGACATGCCACGCAGAGCCGTCGTGGTCGCGACGTAGAGGGTCTTGGGGTCGCCGGGCTTGACGACGATCTCGCCGATGCCCTTGCCGCCGAGCTCCTTCTTGCCGAGCGGGCCGGTCCAGGTGAACCCGCCGTCGGTCGAGCGGTAGAGGCCGACACCGGCGACGCAGCCGGAGCCGCAGATGTTCGCCTCGCCGGTGCCGACGTAGACCGTCTTGCCGGTCGGGTCATTGTTGTCGACCGACACATCGCCGGCAGCGTTGATGCCGAACGGTCCGCCGAGGTAGGCCCAGCTGGGTTCGGCGGCCAGAGCGTCCACGGTTGACCAGACGCCGCCACCGGCCGCGGTGATCCAGGCTCGGCAGTTCAGCGGCTTGCAGACGTTGCTGAGGGTGATCGAGGTGGTCCGGCCGCCTGCGACGTACTCGTTCGGCACGTAGTTGAAGGCGTCGCGGAACTTGGTGAACGGGTACAGCGCACGGCTGGGGCCGGCCTGGGTCCAGACCCGGGCGGCCGCCCCGTCGACGGCGGCTTCCGTGCCGGGTGCAACTCTCGCCTCCGCGGCCAGGAACGACGCCTTCGCCCGGTCCATCTGGGCGATGCTGATCTGCTCCTTGGGATAGGCCCGCTGCAGGAACTCCTCGTCCTCAGCGGATCCCGGACCCTCGGGGTCCATGCCCTGCTGCCCAGGCACGGCCTGGCGGAGCTGCTCGAGCCGAGACCCAAGCGCACCAGGCATCTCACCGTCGCCGGCTGGCGCTGAAAGACCGCCCGGCGCACCGGTCAGGTTCACCGCCACGAGGCTGGCGGTGGCGACGAGCGTTGCGATCGAGGATCCGACAATCGTCTGGCGACGTCTGCGGGACATGTGGCTCCCTGGGTTCGTGGCTGTCGCGCGACCGTTCGACGTCGGGCGTCGTGAGCAGCGTCCTAGACGGGGAGAATGGCACGGCGCGCAGCACCAGGCAATGGTTCCTGAGTGTCACGTGGTGCGAGTTTTTCCGGCTGGCTGATCACCCTGGCGCGCCGAGGCCATCAGACACCAGGGTGAGGCGGTTGCGAGCGGTCGTCGCGACTGCTTGCGGCGACCAGGCCCAGCCGAGCTGCTCGCCGTCGCGCCAGAGCTCGGCCTGGTCGGTGTACGTCCGGTCGTACGGGTGGCCGCTCTGCCCCGTGAGATTCACCCAGGTCGACCCGTCCAGATCGGCCAGGTCGACGACCATGCGCATCGAGGGCACCCAGACGACGTCGTACCCGTTGGCTGCGTTCCAGGCCGTGGCATCGACGAGGGCGCCCCCACCTCCGAGCTCCAACGGTCCGCGGTTGAACAGCCGCTCGATGACCGCGATGCCCGACGTCCCGAACGGCTGGTGCTCCAGCTCGAGCTGGTGCAGCCGGCCCCATTCCCACCGTTGCGGATCCTTGGCCAGCCGGTTCGTCAGCTCGGTCCGGGCATCGACGAGCGCCGTGGCCACGATGTCGTCCCGCTTCTCGAGAGGCGGGGTCGAGACGTCGTCCCACCAGTCGGCGGACTCGTCGGCCCAGATCGAGCGGACCACCTCGAACCAGCGGTCGCCGCCGTCTGGCCAGTCGGCCTCGGGCAGCTGGTCGTGAAACGTGAGCGCAAGGAGATGTCGCCAGAAACCGTTGAAGTACGCACCGGCGGCGGAGTCAGCCGGCTGGTCGTAGTCCCAGCCGTCGAACAACGCCCGCGCCGCGGCCTGGAACGGATCGGTCGACGGCGGTGGCAGCCGGGGCACCAGGAACTCGGCGTTGGGGTTGCGGCTGTCCATCTGCATGCCCTGCACGGCCGCGACGTCGAGGCGGTCGGCTGACTCGAGCAGGTCGGCGATGCGCTGGGCCCGGTGGCCGTACGCCCAGTCGTCGCCGAGCAGGTAGGGGTAGTCCGGCCCGACCACCGCCTGGTTGGCGGTGACGATGTAGCCGCGGTCCGGGTTCAGCTCGAACGGCAGTGCCTCGAACGGCACCTCGCCGGTCCAGTCGAACTCCCCGGACCAGCCCGGCACCGGCAGCTGACCATCCCCGCTCGCACGGACCGGGATCCGGCCAGGTGCCTGGTAGCCGATGTTGCCGTCGACGTCGGCGTAGACCATGTTCTGGGCCGGGACCTCGAACAGACTGGCCGCCTGCCGGAACTCCCGCCAGGTGGTGGCCGTGTCGAGCGCGAACACGGCGTCTGCGGTAGTGCCCGGGTCGAGCGCGGTCCAGCGCAGCGCAACGGCGTACTCCGTGCCGGCCGGAGCGCTGGTGAGCCCGGGGATCGTGATCACGTCCTCGACGAACGCCGGTTCGGGATCGGAGATCAGCGGCCCGTGCCCGGTGGACCGGACCGTGATCGTCACCGGGTCCTCGCCGGCTACCTCGATCGTCTCCGTTCGAATCTCCAACGGCTGCCGGCCGGCGGCGGTGTCCACGAGGTCGCCGCGGAGGCGCTCGACGTAGAGGTCGCTCACGTCCGGGCCGAGGTTCGTGAAGCCCCACGCGACCTGGCTCGTGTGGCCGATGATCACGCCTGGGAAGCCGGAGAACGTGAAGCCGCCCACGTCGTACGGGCAGGCCGGGGTCACCTCACGGCAGCGCAGGTTCATCTGGTACCAGATCGAGGGCAGGGTCGGCGCGAGATGCGGGTCGTTCGCCAGGATCGGCGCACCACTCGCCGTCCGGTCCCCGCTCACGACCCAGGAGTTCGAGCCGACGCCGCTCCCGGCCGGTCCGAGCACGGCGTCGAGCCGGCCCATCCGATCGGCCGCGGACGCGATCGCCGCTGCACCACCGGCGGGAGCCGCTGGCGGGTCGACGGCGGCGGGGCTGACCGAGGTGATCGGGGTGTCGGCGGTGGTACCGCCGCCCGACGCCGTCCAGACCCCGTCCCGGACCTGGCCTGACCCCACGATCGGCGCGTTCCGCTCGTACGGGTAGTCGGGGTAGAGCTGGGCGAGCTGCTCCTCGTCGAGGACGGCGGAGAGGCGGGCTCGCTCGGCCTCGGTCTGCATGTTGCCGCGCAGGTCCCACGCCATCGCCTTGAGCCACGCCAGCGAGTCGACCGGCGTCCACTCCTCCGGGGGGTCGCCGGGTCCGACCAC
>JACCYY010000111.1 GCA_013696235.1 Sporichthyaceae bacterium
TGAACCAGGGCGTCCACGTGCTGAGCGGGCTGGCGAGCATCCCGCTGCTCCTGGCCAAGCTCTGGACGGTCTACCCGAAGCTGTTCGAGCGGCCGTTGCTCGCCTCGGTCGGGAAGGGCCTCGAGAAGGCGTTCATCCTGGTGCTCGTCGGCGGGGCAGCGTTCCAGCTCGTCAGCGGCTCGTTCAACGTCGCGGTGACCTACCCGTGGGGTTTCTCGTTCCTCCCCGTGCACTTCGCGATGGCGTTCGTCGTGTACGGCGCGCTCCTCATCCACGTCGGCCATGAGTACGCGAAGGTCCGCCAGCACCTGAAGATCCCGCTCGTCGACGACGTGAGGACCGGTGGCCTCACCCGGCGCGGCTTCCTTGGCGTGGCCGCGGGTGCGTCCGGCCTGCTGGTGCTCGGCACGGCCGGCCAGACCGTCCCGCTGCCCGAGCCGCTGGCCAGGTGGCTGTCGCCGTTCGCGACCCACCTGCCCAGGGTCGGCCCGCAGGGCGTGCCGGTCCGGAAGAGCGCGATCAGTGCCGGTGTCGTGGGGACGGCGATCGACCCGGCGTACCGGCTGACGGTGAGCGGGGCCGTCGGCGAGGTGCTCGAGCTGTCCCTCGACGACCTGCGCGCCCTTCCGCAGACCACCGTGGACCTGCCGATCACCTGCGTGGAGGGCTGGAGCTCGACCGGCACCTGGACCGGGGTCGCACTTCGTGACCTGCTCGTGGCGGCCGGCGCCGGTCCCGACTCCTCCGTACGGGTGGTGTCCCTGCAGCAGAGCGGCGTGTACTCCACCTCCGCGGTCGACCGCCCGCACGTGCAGGACGCGAAGACGCTGCTCGCGCTCGAGCTGAACGGCGAGCCGCTGCATATCGACCACGGGTTCCCGTGCCGCCTGATCGCCCCGAACCGTCCCGGCGTCCTGCAGACGAAGTGGCTGACCCGCGTCGAGGTGTCGGCGTGAGGCGGCTCGGGTACGCGCTCGGCCTGCCGTTCGTCGCGTTCGGCGCCTACCTCGTGCTCAACGCCGCCCCCTGGCCGGCGCTGCGGTCGGTCGCGTTCTGGTTCGGCGGCGGGATCGCAGTCCACGACGCGCTGATCGCGCCGCTCGCGATCCTGGTCGGTGCGCTCGTGCTGCGGATCGTGCCTCCAGTCGCCCGCGCTCCGGTCCAGGCCGCGCTGATCATCACCGGCTGCCTAGCAATCGCGACGTTCCCGCTCGTGTGGGGGCAGGGGGTCGATCCGAGCGTCCCGTCCCAGTTCCCCCTGCCGTACGGCCGCAACCTGCTCATCGTCCTGGCGCTGGTCTGGCTGGTCGCCGGTGCGTTCGCCATCGCCAGGGCTCGCCGTCCTCGACGTCCCGTCCTCGTCGACGGGTCCTGAGCGCTCAGTCCGTCACGCCGGCGACCAGCTCGTCAGCAGCCGCGTACGGGTCGGTCTCACCGGCGACGACCCGCGCGGCCAGCGTCTCCAGCCGCTGGTCGTGGGCCAGGTCGCCGAACCGCTCCCGCAGCTCGGTGAGGGCGATCGCGGCGATCTCGTCGGCCGCCCGCTTGCGGCGCCGGTCCGCCAGGCGACCGTCTGACTCGAGCCAGGCTCGGTGCGCATCGATCGCCTTCACCAGGTCGTCGAGGCCCTCGCCCCTCACCGCGACGGTCGAGACGATCGGCGGCTTCCAGTCACCGCCGACCCGCTCGGCCAGCGCCAGCATGTTGCGCAGCTCGCGGACGACCTGGTGGGCGCCGTCGCGATCGGCCTTGTTCACCACGTAGACGTCACCGATCTCGAGGATGCCCGCCTTCGCCGCCTGGATCGCATCCCCCATCCCCGGTGCCAGCAGCACGAGCGTCGTGTCCGCGGCCGAGGCGATCTCCACCTCGGACTGGCCGACACCGACGGTCTCGACCAGCACGACGTCGCAGCCAGCCGCGTCGAGCACCCGGATCGCCTGCGGCGTCGACCAGGCGAGCCCCCCGAGGTGGCCACGGCTGGCCATCGAGCGGATGTAGACGCCGCGGTCGAGCGCGTGGTCCTGCATCCGGACGCGATCACCGAGCAGCGCGCCGCCGGAGAACGGCGAGGAGGGATCGACCGCGAGCACGCCGACCCGGCGACCGGCCGCGCGTAGCGCCCCGACCAGCGCGGAGGTGGAGGTCGACTTGCCCACCCCCGGTGCCCCGGTGATGCCGATGACGTACGCCTTGCCGGTGACCGGCGCGAGCGCCGCCATCACCTCGCGCAAGCGGGGCGAGGCGTCCTCGACCATCGAGACCAGCCGCGCGACGGCACGCGCGTTGCCGTCCCGCGCCGCGCCGATCAGGGCCGCGACATCCACTGACACGTTTGCTGGGACGCCGGCGGGCGGCACCGAAACGACCTATGCGGCCGGGACGCGGAGCACGAGCGCGTCGCCCTGCCCGCCCCCACCGCAGAGGGCCGCCGCGCCCACGCCGCCACCGCGCCTGCGCAGCTCGAGGGCCAGGGTGAGGGCGAGGCGCGCACCGGACATGCCGATCGGGTGGCCGAGTGCGATCGCGCCGCCGTTGACGTTCACCCGGTCCTCGGACAGGCCGAGCTGGCGCATCGAGTGCACGGCGACGGCCGCGAACGCCTCGTTGATCTCGACCAGGTCGAGGTCGTCGACCTCGAGGCGCTCCTTGGCCAGCGCGTGCTTGATCGCGTTCGCGGGTTGCGCCTGCAGCGAGTTGTCCGGCCCGGCCACGTTGCCGTGTGCGCCGATCTCGGCCAGCCACGCGAGCCCGAGCTCGTCGGCCATGGCCCGGCTCATCACGACGACTGCACACGCCCCGTCGGAGATCTGCGATGACGTGGCCGCGGTGATCGTGCCCTCTGGGTGGAAAGCCGGGCGCAACCGGGCCAGGGCGTCGACGGTGGTGTCCGGCCGGATGCCCTCGTCGCTGGCGACCACGACCGGGTCCCCCTTGCGCTGCGGGACCTCGACCGGGGTGATCTCCTCGTCGAACACGCCGTTCTTCGCGGCAACGGCGGCGAGCTGGTGCGAGCGGGCGGCGAAGGCGTCCTGCTCCTCGCGGGTGAGGTGCAGCAGGCCGTTGTGCCGCTCGGTCGACTCCCCCATCGACACGTGGTCGAAGGCGTCGGTGAGCCCGTCATGGGCCATCGCGTCGAGCACCTCGACCGCGCCGTACTTGTAGCCCTTGCGGGAGTCCATCAGGAGGTGCGGCGCGTTCGTCATCGACTCCATGCCACCGGCGACCAC
>JACCYY010000119.1 GCA_013696235.1 Sporichthyaceae bacterium
TGACCGTACGAAGTCGGCGGTGGTTGCGAATCCGGCGCTCGACGTGCCGATGGTGCGACCTTTGACCTAGGACCGGCAGCCGATCCGCGGTCGGCTCCACGCCGGTAGCGTCGCGGCGTGGCGCAGACGCGACGGGCCGAGCTCGAAGCGCTGTCCCGTGCCGTGCAGGCGGTGACGCAGCAACGGTCAGTGCGCGACGTGCTCCAGATGGTGGTCTCGTCGGCCTGCGAGCTGATCGGCGCACGCTACGGGGCGCTGGGCATCCCGGACGAGAACGGGCAGTTCGCGGAGTTCTACGCGGTGGGGATCAGCGACGAGGAGTGGGCCCGGATCGGCCCGCTGCCCCGTACACATGGACTGCTCGGCGCGATGCTGCGCGAGGCCCGGCCGCAGCGCATTCCCGACGTCCGGTCCGACCCGCGGTTCCACTGGTGGCCGGCGGCGCACCCGGTGCTCACCGACTTCCTCGGTGTCCCGATCGTCGACGACGAGGTCGTGGTCGGCGCGATCTACCTCGCGAACACCGTCGACCAGCACGGGTTCAGCGACGACGACGAGGCATTGCTCGTACTGCTCGCCGGCCATGCAGCCGTCGCACTGGCCAACGCGCGCCTCAACGAGCGCAGTCGCGAGCTCACCCTCGTCGAGGAGCGCACCCGACTCGCACGCGACCTCCACGACGCCGTGTCTCAAAAGCTCTTCAGCCTGCGGCTGACCGCCGATGCCGCTGCTGCCTTGATCATGACCGACGCCGAGAGGGCGGCCACCGAGCTCGCGGCGGTCCGGAGGCTGGCCCGTGAAGCGAGTGCAGAGCTGCGCGCGGTGCTGGCCGAGCTGCGACCGCCTGCCCTGTCCGAGGACGGCCTCGTCGCGGCCCTGCACAAGCACGTCGAGACGCTGCGCCACGCTCACCGGGTCGCGCTGACCCTGGACGCAACCACCTCCTGCGCCGTGCCGAGCGACGTCGAGGACACGATCTTCCGGGTGGCGCAGGAGGCGTTGCACAACGCGCTCCGCCACGCCGATCCGAAGATGATCATCGTCCGGCTGGAGACGTGCGGCGACACCGTCGTGCTCGAGGTCCGCGACGACGGCCGCGGCTTCGACACCACGGCGGAGTCGGGTGCGGTCCGGAGGCTCGGCCTGGCCTCGATGCGCGAACGGGCGGAGCGCCTGGGTGGGACGCTGGTCGTGTCGAGCGAGGCGAACGCAGGCACTGTCGTCCGCATCGAGGTCCCGCTCCGACCCGGGACGCTTCGATGATCACCGTGCTGCTGGTTGACGACCATCGCGTGGTCCGGGAGGGGTTGCGGGCGTTCCTCGATGTCCAGGGCGACCTCGAGGTGATCGGCGAGGCGGCCGACGGCCGTACGGCGGTCGAGATGGCGACCAGGCTCGGGCCCGACGTGGTGCTCCTCGACCTCAAGATGCCCGGCATGGATGGCCTCGAGGTGCTGCGCGAGCTGGCCGGCGTCGGTGCGGCGGCGCGGGTGATCGTTCTGACCTCCTACACCGATCCGGCGTCGGTCGTGCCGGCCCTGCGCGCCGGTGCCGCCGGGTTCCTGGACAAGGACGTCGACCCGGCGGCGCTTGCGCACGCGATCCGTTCGGCGCACCACGGCCAGGTCTTGCTCGCACCCGAGATGACCGCAGCACTGCTCGCGGCCGACCTGCGGCCCGAGCGGCTCACCGCGCTGACGCCGCGCGAGCTCGACGTGCTCGGTGAGATCGCCCGCGGTCGGTCGAACCGCGAGATCGCCCGCGTACTCGGGCTGAGCGAGAAGACGGTCAAGACCCACGTCAGCGCGATCCTCATGAAGCTCGCCGTCGCCGACCGGACCCAGGCCGCTCTCTACGCGGCCAAGCACGGCCTCGGCGCCTGACCGCTCCCGCTGACCCACGGAATCAGCGGAGCTGGCGGCCGGCGCGGAAGACGGAGGCGACCAGGTCGACGCCGGGGCGGTAGGCGAGGTGCACGTACGACGGTGCGCGCAGGACCACCAGGTCCGCACGCGCGCCGACCCGGACGACGCCGATGTCGCCCCGTCGCAGCGCTGCGGCGCCGCCGGCAGTCGCCGACCACACCGCCTCGGCCGGAGTCATCCGCATCTCGCGGACGGCCAACGCGATGCAGAACGCCATCGACGACGTGTACGACGAGCCCGGGTTGCAGTCGGTCGCGAGCGCAACCGTGACGCCGGCATCGAGCAACCGCCGAGCGTCGGGGTAGGGCGAGCGGGTCGAGAACTCCGCTCCGGGCAGCAGCGTCGCGACCGTCGCCGACCCGGCCAGCGCCGCTACGTCGGCGTCGACGAGGTGGGTGCAGTGATCGACCGACGCCGCGCCAAGCTCGACCCCGAGCCGGACCCCGGGACCGGGCGCGAGCTGGTTGGCGTGCAGCCGCGGCGCGAGACCTTGCGCCATCCCCGCCTCGAGCACGGTGCGGGCCTGGTCCGCGTCGAACGCTCCCCGGTCGCAGAACACGTCGACCCAGCGCGCGTACGGTGCGCACGCGTCGAGCATGTCGCCGGCCACGAGCGCGACGTAGTCGTCGGTCCGGCCGGCGTACTCAGGCGGTACGACGTGCGCGCCGAGGAACGTCGTCTCCTTCGTGAATGCACGGGCGAGGGCGAGGCCCCGGACCTCGTCGGCGACCGTGAGGCCGTACCCGCTCTTGATCTCGACCGTGGTGGTGCCGCCGCACGCCATCTCGGCGACCAGTCGGGCGATCCCAGCCGCCAACAGCTCGTCCGGGGCGGCCCGGGTCGCCGCGACGGTCGTCGCGATCCCGCCGGCGGAGTACGGCGTACCAGCCATCCTGGCCGCGAACTCAGCGGCCCGGTCGCCGGCGAAGACCAGGTGCGCATGCGAGTCGACGAAGCCCGGCAGCACGCAACCCCCGCCGGCATCCACCCCCAGATCGGCCGGCGGAGCCGCGGCAGCCGGACCGACCCAGGCGATCGCCCCGCGCTCGACCACGACGGTGGCATTGGTGATCTCGCCGAGCGGTCCGTCCGCACGGGCCGGGTCGTTCGTGACCAGCAGCCCGATCCCGGTCACTGCGCACGAGGTCATGCCGGGACGCGGACCGTGGTCGGGTGCATCGGCTCACGCACGGTCCTACGGTACGACCGGCGGCGACGACCCGGCCGGCCGCGACCAGAGGTTCGTGATGGCCCGGTCGAGCAGCTGCCCCACGTCGCCGAGCGCGTGACGGCCGCCGTGGACCACGACCTCTCCGCCGACCACGACGGTGTCGACGTCCGCCGCGGTCGCGGCCAGCACCACCTGGGCCGGGTCGACGCCGGCGGTCCGTACGGAGTCCAGGCGCACCGCGACCAGATCGGCGATCCCACCCGCCTCGATCCGCCCGGCCTCCGGCCAGCCGAGGCTCGCGTGACCGTCCTCGGTGAGCGCGGCGACCAGTGCGGCCGGGGCGAATCGGCCACGCGCACCGGTGACCAGCCGCTCGTGCATCTCCAGCGCGCGGGCCTCCTCGAGCAGGTCGACGACCGCGTGCTGGTCCGACCCCAGCGTGAGGCGCGCACCGGCGTCGGCCAGAGCCCGCGCCGGCCCGATGCCGTCGGCAAGATCACGTTCGGTGGTCGGGCAGAAGCAGGCCGACGCACCGGCGTCGCCGAGCAGTCCCACGTCGGACCTCGTGAGGTGCGTGGCATGCACGGCCGTGGTCCATCGGCCGAGCAGCTCGTGGTCGTCGAGGAGCTCGACCGGCGTACGCCCGTACGCCGCGAGGCACGCCTCGTTCTCCGCCGGCTGCTCGCTGACGTGGACGTGCAGCGGCGCGTCGAAGCCGATCCGCTCGCGCGCGCCGCCGATCAGCGCGTACGCGGCGAGCGGGACGGCTCGGACCGAGTGCAGCGCAACGCCGAGCCGGGTCGTCGCGTCCGCCTCGCGATCGAGCGCCCGGGTCGCCCACGCCGGCGCGTCGCCGTCGGAGAACCGCCGCTGCTCCCGGCGCAAGGGCTCGCCGATGCCGGCGGTGAGGTAGCAGGTGTCGAGCAGCGTGATCCGGATCCCGGCCCGACGAGCCGCCTCGCGCAGCGCGTCGCCCATGGCGTTCGGCTCGTCGTAGGGCGCGCCGTCGGGCTGGTGGTGGACGTAGTGGAACTCGCCGACGCAGGTCACGCCGGCCAGCGCCATCTCCGCGTACGTCGCGGTGGCGAGCTCGAGGTAGGAGTCCGGGTCGAGCCTGGCCGCGAGGGCGTACATCTGCTCACGCCAGCTCCAGAACGAGCCGCCACCCAGGTGCGTCCGGCCGCGCAGCGCTCGGTGGAACGCGTGGGAGTGCGAGTTCGCGAAGCCCGGGAGCACGACGCCGGGCAGCCGCACCGCGTCTGACGGGGCCGGGACGCCCACGGTGACGGTGGTGAGCACCTGGTTGGTGACGTCGATCTGCACGTCGACACCCAGCCGGCCGGGTGGCAACCACGCCAGGCCGGCGTGGAACCTCCGTCTGGTCACCGGGCGGCCCCTTCTGCCGACGTTTGGCCGTACTGGAACGGTGGCATGATCGCACCGCGAACGCGACCGGCCGCGGCGGACCGGTCGGCAGTCGTGGTCTTCGACAGCCGAACGAAGCCCAGTCCGACCAGCGAAGAAGGAGTGCCCCGTGGCACGCTCCGACCGCCTAGCCCTCGCCGTGATCGCCGCAATAGCCGGCCTTGCCCTTGCCGCTTGCACCGGCGCCGAGCCCGACCGCGACGAGAGCGGCGTCATCACCGAGTCGGTCGAGGGTGCCGACGTGTTCGCGCTCGTCGTCGGTGACTGCACCGGTGACATCACGGAGGGCGGCGTGCTCACCGAGCTCGACGCGGTGCCCTGCGCCGACCCGCACGGTGCGGAGGCCTACGCGAGCATCGACATGGACGACGGCGACTTCCCGGGCGACGAAGCCGTGCAGACCCAGGCCGACGACGGTTGCGTCGCCGAGTTCGAGGCGTTCGTCGGACTCCCGTACGACGATTCCGAGCTCCTGTCGACCTACCTCACGCCGACCGAGGAGTCCTGGGCGCAGGGCGACCGGGAGATCCTCTGCTTCGTGTACGACGACGGGGGGCCGACAACCGGCTCGCTCGAGGGCGCCGAGCGCTGAGTCCCGCCGGGCCGGTCACCTCGTGCCCGCGCCGATCGGATCCACCGGGCGGGAATCACCGGCTGAGGTCGGTCAAGACGGTCGCGAGCGCTTCGACGCCGGCGTGGCAGTCGGCCCGGTCAGCGTGCTCGGCGGGTGAGTGCGAGACCCCCGTCGGGTTCCGGACGAACAGCATGGCGGTGGGCACTCCCGCCGAGGCGAGGATGCCGGCGTCGTGACCGGCGCCGGTCCCGAGGCGCGGCGGGTCATCGAGTGCCGACGCGATCCGGTCGCGCAGCGCGTGGTCGAGCTCGACCGCCCGCGACACCGACTCGGCGACCACCTCGAGCGTGGTCCCGTCCCGATCGGCGCGCTCGGCCGCCTGGCGCCGTACGACCTCGACGAGCGCCTCCAGCGCCGGCGTCGCGTCCGCGCGGGCATCGAGCCACGCGGTCACGCGGGACGGGATGGCGTTCGTGCCGTTCGGCTCGACCAGTACCCGGCCGAACGTGGCGCGGACGTCGGCCAGGCGGGCCTGCTTGTTCGCCGCAAGCGCCGTCATCGCGAACGTGAGCATCGGGTCGCGGCGGTCGGCCATCTGCGTCGTCCCGGCGTGGTTGGCCTCGCCGCCGAACTCGAACCGCCACCGACCGTGCGGCCAGATCGCGCTGCCGACCGCGACGGGTCGGTCGAGGTCAGCCAGCCCGCGCCCTTGCTCGACGTGCAGCTCGACGAACGCGTACGCGTCGTGGAGGTGATCCATCGACGGACCGGGCGTGCCGTGGAAGCCGGCCGCCGACATGGCGTCGAGCAGGTAGGTGCCGTCGCGATCGCGCAGCTCGGCTGCTCGGGCCGGGCTGACCGCTCCGGTCATGAGCCGCGAGCCGAGGCAGGGCAGGCCGAACCGGCCCCCCTCCTCGTCGCTGAAGACGGCGACGCCGATCGGGCGCTGCGGGCGGAAACCGTGGTCGCGCAGCACGTCGATCGCGGCCAGTGCGGTGACGATTCCCAGCGGTCCGTCGAACGCGCCGCCGTCGGGGACGGAGTCCAGGTGGCTCCCAGTGATCACCCCGCCGGCTCGGACGTCCGGATCTGGCCGCCACCACGCGATCAGGTTGCCGTTGCCGTCGGCCTCGAGCTCGAGCCCGCGCTGGTCCGCGTGCTCGAGGAACCACTGCCGGCACTCCCGCTCGGCCGACGTCCACGCGAAGCGGTGGTAGCCACCCGTCCGGGCGTCCCGCCCGATCGGCTCGAGCTCGGCCCACATCGCGTCGAAGTCCACCGCCGCAGTCTGGCCCACCAGGCTGCCGTCGAGCCCGGCCGGCTGGGTACGAGCTCACGGTGTGGGGCCGGCTGTGCCGCTACGCCCTGGCGCTCGCTCAGGTGGCGTTGCGTCGACCCCTAGAACCCAAGACCGGACCGTCGACGACTCGTGCCACCTCAGTGATTCTGACGACCCGCAGGGCGCTCCACGAGCCGGTGCCACGGGTCGACGCGCTCAGTCGGCCGCTGAGCTCTCACGCATCGGGATGCGGACACCGCGCTCGTCGGCGACCTGCTCGGCCCGGTCGTATCCCGCGTCGACGTGCCGGATCACGCCCATCCCCGGATCGTTGGTGAGCACCCGCTGGATCTTCTGGCCGGCCAGCGGCGTCCCGTCCGCGACGCACACCTGACCCGCGTGGATCGATCGTCCGATGCCCACGCCACCGCCGTGGTGGATCGACACCCAGGTCGCTCCCGACGCGACGTTCACCATCGCGTTGAGGAGCGGCCAGTCGGCGATCGCGTCGGAGCCGTCGAGCATCGCCTCGGTCTCGCGGTACGGCGATGCGACCGAGCCGCAGTCGAGATGATCACGACCGATCACGATCGGCGCCTTCAGTTCGCCGGACGCGACCATGTCGTTGAAGCGCTCGCCGGCGCGGTCGCGCTCGCCGTAGCCCAACCAGCAGATGCGCGCCGGAAGACCCTGGAACTGCACGCGATCCTGGGCCAGCTTGATCCACCGGGCGAGCGAATCGTGCGCCGGGAAGAGCTCGAGGATCGCTCGGTCGGTCGCCGCGATGTCTGCCGGGTCACCGGAGAGCGCAGCCCACCGGAACGGTCCCTTGCCCTCGCAGAACAAGGGACGGATGTAGGCCGGGACGAACCCCGGGAACTCGAACGCGCGCTCGTACCCCGCGAGCCGGGCCTCCCCACGGATCGAGTTGCCGTAATCGAACACCTCCGCGCCGGCGTCGAGGAAGCCCACCATCGCCTCGACGTGACGCGCCATCGACTCGCGCGCGCGATCCGTGAACCCGGCGGGATCCTTGCGCCGCTCGGCGTCCCAGTCCTCGAACGCGACGCCGACCGGCAGGTAGGCGAGCGGGTCGTGCGCCGACGTCTGGTCCGTGACGACATCGATCGCGGTGCCACGGCGCAACAGCTCGGGAACCAGGTCGGCGGCGTTGCCGAGCACCCCGACCGAGAGCGGTCGCCGGGCCGACCGCGCGTCCTCCGCAAGCCGTACGGCGTGATCCAGGTCGTCGGCCTTGACGTCGAGGTAGCGGTGCTCGATCCGGCGGTCGATGCGCGAGGGGTCGCACTCGATGCAGATCACCACGCCGCCGTTCATGGTCACCGCGAGTGGCTGCGCGCCGCCCATGCCGCCCAACCCGGCGGTCAGCGTGACCGTCCCCGCCAGCGTGTCGCCGAACGACTTCGCGGCAACCGCGGCGAACGTCTCGTACGTGCCCTGCAGGATGCCCTGGGTGCCGATGTAGATCCACGACCCGGCGGTCATCTGGCCGTACATGATCAAGCCGAGTGCCTCGAGCCGACGGAACTCCTCCCAGTTGGCCCAGTCCCCCACCAGGTTGGAGTTCGCGATCAGCACGCGCGGCGCCCACTCGTGGGTCTGCATGACGCCGACCGGTCGGCCGGACTGCACGAGCAGCGTCTCGTCCCCGCGCAACGTGGTCAGCGACCGCACGATCGCGTCGAACGACGGCCAGTCGCGCGCGGCCTTGCCGGTGCCGCCGTAGACCACCAGCTCGTCCGGGTGCTCGGCCACCTCCGGGTCCAGGTTGTTCTGCAGCATCCGCAGCGCGGCCTCCTGCGGCCAGCCCTGCGAGTGCAGCGCCGATCCGCGCGGCGCCCGTACCGTTCGCGGACCCGACGTGGTCACGGCTCGCACGCTCCCGGGTGTCGTCACACCAATCCCCGCCTGGCACGGGGTGGCCCCGTGCCGAACCTATTGGCACGGGGTGACCCCGTGCCACGTGGGCGGGTCGCGCCGGGTTCACCGGCGGCGAGCACAATCGTCGATCATGCGCGACCTGGC
>JACCYY010000134.1 GCA_013696235.1 Sporichthyaceae bacterium
CCACTCGCTGGCGATCCTGGACCGGGTCGGAGCCGGTGCCGTTCGCGCCGAGGGCGTCCAGTGGAACATCGGTCGGACCTACCACCGGGGCCGGGAGATCGGTCAGAGCCGGAACCCCGGCGGGGACCCCGACGCCGGGCCCCGCTTCGTGAACATCGGGCAGAGCCGGGTCGAGGCGATCCTCGCCGAGGCGGTCCGGGCGCACCCGCTCTGCGCGACGGCGTGGGCGCATCGCGTGGACCGGGTGGACGGGATCCGCCCGCACGCGGCCGGTGTCGACGTCGCGGCGACCGGCCCGGACGGTGCGGTGCGGCGCTGGCGCGCGCAGTACGTCGTCGGCGCCGACGGCGGTCGTTCGACCGTGCGCGGCGCGCTCGGCATCGCCTTCGAGCCGCCGCCGGGCCAGCCCGACGTGGACGACCCGTACCTCGTCGTCGACGTCCGCGCGGAGCTGCCGTTCCCGGCCGAGCGCAGGTTCTTCTTCGACCCGCCGTGGAACCCCGGCCGCCAGGTGCTCCTGCACCCCCAGCCAGACGGGGTGTGGCGGATCGACTGGCAGGTCCCACCCGGCTTCGACCTCGGTGCCGAGACCGCATCCGGTGGCCTCGACGAACGCATCCGGGCGGTGGTCGGCGACGCGACGGCGTACGAGGTCTTGTGGAGCTCGGTCTACACCGTGCGCCAGCGCCTGGCCGAGCGGTTCCGGGTCGGCCGGGTCTTCCTCGCCGGGGACGCCGCCCACGTGATGAGTGTGTTCGGCGCGCGCGGGATGAACAGCGGGATCCAGGACGCGGACAACCTCGGGTGGAAGCTCGCGTACACGCTCAAGGGCGACGCAGCCGAGGGACTGCTCGACTCGTACGAGGCCGAGCGCCGGGAGGCTGCTGTCGCCAACCTCGAGGTGACCGGCGCGACGATGCGGTTCCTGGCACCGCCGACCGGTGGCGCGCGGCTGCGCCGGCGGCTCGTGCTGGCCGGCGCCCCGTACGCCGGGTTCCTCCGGCGCAAGGTCGACAGCGGTCGGCTGTCCGAGCCCGCGGTGTACCGCGACTCGTCCACCGTCCAGCCCGGGTGCGGCGCGCTCGCGCCGGACCTGCCGGTGCGGCGCCTCGGCGGGACCGCTGTCGGCGGTCCCGGACCGGCGCAGCCGGACAAGCCGCTGCGGAGCCTGCGTGGCGGACCGTTCGTCGTGGTCGCGGTCGGTCCCACCGTGGAGGAGGCCAGCGAGCTCGGCGCTGCGGTGGATCTGGCGCTGGATGCCCGGCCGGGTCGGACCGAGCGCCGCCTGCCGCCTTACGTGATCGTGGCCGGCGCCGCCGCCGATGCCAGCGGCGACACCGAGACCGCGGGTGCGGCGCTGGGCAACCTCCTGGTCGTCCGCCCGGACGGGCACCTGGCCTGGAAGGTGAACGGCGAGCCGGCGCCGGACGAGGTGGCCGACGCACTGGCAGAAGCGCTGCTCCGCGCGTCGGGAGGGTGACCGCGGGACATACTCGTCACACCATCGTTCGATCACCGGAGGCCCGATGATCGCCGCCCTCACCGGGACGGGGCTGGCCGCTGCGGCCGGGCTGAACGCCTACATCCCGTTCCTGCTGGTCGCGCTGCTCGCCCGCTTCACCGGCGTGATCGACCTTCCCGAGCAGTACGCGTGGATCGAGTCCAACTGGTCGATCGGGATCGCCACGGTCCTGCTCATCAGCGAGGCCGTGCTCGACAAGATCGCGATCGTCGACCACCTGAACGACCTGGTCGCGACGCTGATCCGACCCACCGTGGGTGGGCTGATCTTCGCCGCGACCTCGGCGGCCGAGCAGGTGGACGAGAACTCGTTCCTCCAGGACAACCCGTGGATCGGGATCGTCGTCGGCGTCGTCGCCGCGGGCGTCGTGCACACGGGCAAGGCGGTGATCAGACCAGCGGTCAACGTGTCCACGCTCGGCATCGGGACACCGGTGGTGTCTGCGGCCGAGGATGGGGCGTCGCTCACCATGAGCCTCGTCGCGATCTTCCTTCCCGTCCTGGTCGTGGTCGCGCTCGTCCTGCTCGCCTGGGCGATGATCATCATCTGGCGGCGGGTACGGCGCCGACGGCGCGCTCGCGCCGCGCCGGTGCCCGGCCCGACATAACCGGGTCGGCCTCCCGACCCTGGGAACAGCAGCCACCCGGACGCTGTTGGCGAGCACCATGGCGCAGGTACGGCTCGGCGAGGCCTCCGGCCGCTGGTTGCTGACCGCGACGGTGCTGGGCTCCGGTGTCGCGTTCCTGGACGGCACCGTCGTGAACGTCGCCCTGCCGGCGATCGGTCGTGACCTCGGCGCCGACCTCGCCGGCCTGCAGTGGACGATCACCGGGTACGCGCTCACGCTCGCCGCCCTGATCCTGCTCGGCGGGTCGCTCGGTGACCGGTACGGACGGCGGCGCGTGTACCTGATCGGCGTGGTCTGGTTCGGGATCGCCTCGCTGGCCTGCGCGCTTGCACCGAACATCGCAACGCTGGTCGGGGCGCGCCTCCTCCAGGGAATCGGTGGCGCACTCATGACCCCGGGCAGCCTGGCGATCATCCAGGCGTCGTTCGCACCGGCCGACCGGGCCAAGGCGATCGGGACCTGGTCCGGCCTGGCCGGCGTCACGACCATCATCGGCCCGTTCGTCGGCGGTTGGCTGGTCGACGAGTTCTCCTGGCGCTGGATCTTCCTGATCAACGTCCCGCTCTGCGCAGCCGTCGTGTGGATCACGTTGCGGGCCGTCCCGGAGAGCCGCGACCCGTCCGCGACGGGCCGTCCGGACACCCCCGGCGCAGTCCTGGGCGCGCTCGGCCTGGCCGGCCTCACGTACGCGCTCATCGCGGCCGGCGACCGGGCGGACGTCGTGATCGTCGCCGCAACCGGCCTCCTCGGCGTGGTGTCGCTGCTGGCGTTCGTCCTGGTCGAGCGGCGTCGACGCCACCCGATGCTGCCGCCCGGGATCTTCGCGTCGAAGCAGTTCACCGCTGCCAACCTGGTCACGCTCG
Organism: Sporichthyaceae bacterium; assembly: GCA_013696235.1. Classification (GTDB taxonomy): domain Bacteria; phylum Actinomycetota; class Actinomycetes; order JACCYY01; family JACCYY01; genus JACCYY01. Next base: position 3,014 of record JACCYY010000134.1, read on the forward strand.
CGGTGTACGCGGCGCTGTCCGGCGCATCGCTGTTCATCGCCGTCCAGCTGCAGGTCGGCGGTGGGTGGACCGCGCTCCAGGCTGGCGCCGCGCTGGTGCCGACGACGATCGTCCTGCTGCTCCTGTCGACCAGCGCTGGAGCGCTGGCGACCCGGATCGGGCCGCGGCTGCCGATGACCGTCGGGCCGATCGTGTGCGCCGTCGGGACCGCACTCCTGGCGATCAGCATCGACCGCAACCCCTCGTACGTGGTCGACGTGCTGCCCGGCGTCCTCGTGTTCAGCCTCGGCCTCGTGCTGATCGTCGCCCCGCTCACGGCGACCGTGCTCGCGGCCGTCGACGACCGGCATGCAGGTGCCGCCAGCGGTGTGAACAACGCCGTGGCCCGCACCGCCGGACTCCTCGCGATCGCGGTGCTGCCGCTGGCGGTCGGTCTGAGCGGCGACGACTACGCCGACCCGGTCGCGATCACGGCGGGATTCCGGACCGCGATGTTGATCTGCGCCGGCCTCCTCGCTGCCGGTGGAGTGATCGCCGCGATCGGCATCCGACGTGACGTGCTGCCAGCTCCGGAACCCGTCAGCCAGGACGCGTGAGCCACCCGGGTCGCGGTCGCCGTGCGGGCCGGGCGGGTTGGGTGATCGGCAGCCCGATCGCCCTCGCCCTGCTCGTGCTCGCGGCTCGCCGGACCGTCGTGGTGGTCCGGGTCAAGGGCTCGAGCATGCTCCCGACGTACGCCGACGGCGAGCGGCTGCTGGCGGTCCGACCCGCGCTGGTCCGAGCGATCTGTCGGGGCGACGTCCTCGTGGTCCGAGCCGCGCTTCCGACGGGCGCCACCGATGTGCTGGTGAAGCGGGTGCGCGCGGTGGGTGGTGATCCCCTGCCGGGCGGCGCTGCCGGGGTGCTCGTCCCGCGCGGCGCCTACTTCGTGCAAGGGGACGGCGGTGCCAGCTACGACTCACGGGCGTTCGGGGTCGTGGGCCGTCGCGATGTCGTGGCGAGGGTCGTGCGGGCGCTCGGCCCGTCCTGACCGCTGTGGGCCGCGAGGGTTTGGTAGAACCGCAG
>JACCYY010000135.1 GCA_013696235.1 Sporichthyaceae bacterium
TAGGTACGTCCGGTGTGCCGTTACCGAGCGGCCGTTGCGTGCCCGTCCTCGCGTAGCACCTCACTGCCCGGTGCCGGATCGGCGAGGGCGTGCTCATACATGTCGGTGAGGGCTGCGAGGGCGTCAAGGGTCTCCTTCGCCTCGGTCTCGTCGATCTTCGATAACGCGAACCCGAGATGGACCAGCACCCAGTCGCCCACTTTGGCGCAGTCCGGTCCGTCGATGCCGATGAGCGCCACGGACACGTCACGCAGTACGCCCTCGACGTCGACCGTTGCGCGGAGGTCGGAGCGGTCGCCGATCTCGACGATCTGCCCGGGGATACCGAGGCACACAACGTCCCCCTTCGCAGCGACGACGCGACGCAGCGTCCGTCCGGTAGATGTGTGCAGCCTATAGCGATCACGATCACAGCGAGCAACGTCATACAGTCCGGGCTATGCGCGTGGCTTTCGTGGGCAAGGGCGGTGCCGGCAAGTCGTCGCTGGCCGGGACGTTCGCTCGCGTCCTGGCCCGTACTGGGCAGCGTGTTCTTGCCCTGGACTCGGACCCGATGCCGGGGTTGGCCTTCTCCCTTGGCGTTGATTCGTTCGATGCCGGCCTGCCCGACGATGCGGTCGAACAGTACGAGCGGGCAGGCCGTAGCCAGTACCGGCTGCGAGGAGATCTGACCGGGGCCGGGGCGGTCAAGCAGTACGCGACGCGCGGGCCCGATGGCGTGCACTTTCTCCAGCTCGGGAAGGCTCGGGGGGCGCGGTGGAACAACACACGCCCGCACTTCGCCTTTCAGCGGGTGCTGGACGACTTGCCCGGCGAGGGCTGGAGCGTGGTCGGAGACCTGCCGGGTGGCACGCGGCAGCCGTTCCTCACGTGGGGCCGATACGCCGAGACCTTCCTCGTCGTCGTCGAGCTGACTCCGGCGTCGGTCCTGACCGGACGCCGGCTCGCGCGCCTGGCATCGAGCGAGGGCGCACCTCGGGTGGCGGTCGTGGCGAACAAGGTTCGGGATCCGCATGAGGCGCAGCAGGTGAGCGAGCGAACGGGCCTGCCGCTCGTGGGCGTCGTGCCCTTCGACCCGCGTCTTGACGAGGCCGACCGGCTCGGTCGAGCGGTGCTCGACCACGACCCTGCAGGATCGACGGTCGCAGCGGTACGGTCGCTGGTCGAGGCACTCCGCGAAGACGAAAGAGGTCGGCATGAAGATCGCCGTGGTCGGCAAGGGCGGGTCCGGGAAGACGACGACCTCCGCGGTGCTCGCCCGAACGCTCGCACAGTCCGGCTGGGCAACCCTCGCCCTGGACTGTGACAGCAACCCCAACCTCGGGATCTCCCTCGGGATCGGCGAGGAAGCCACGGAGCGTCTGGTCTCCGTTCGCGATGCGGTGGACGCGGGCGAGGAAGAGCATGCGACCAGTGCCGACGACTTGGTCGAGCGATTCGGCGTCGACGCCCCCGACGGCGTACGCCTGGCGGTGGTCAGCGCGATCCAGAACCCGAAGCCGGGGTGCCCGTGTTGCGGGATCTCACCGGAACAGCTCCTGGCCGAACTCGAGCGTCCCGACCGGTTGGTGATCGCCGACCTCGAGGCGGGCCTTGGGACCATCATGCGCCTGGAGAAGGGATCGGTGGATGTGGTGGTGGTGGTTGGCGAGCCCACCATGAAGTCCCGCGAGGGGGGCCGTCGCGCCGCGGAGTCCGTGTTCGAGGCTGGACTCGGCCGGGTGATGGTTGCCGGCAACCGTACCCGCACCGACGAGGACGAGGCGCGAGTGCGCGCTGCGTTCCCCGGTCTCGAGCCGGTGATCGTGCCGGACGACCAAGCGATTCTTGACGCCGAACGTCGTGGCGAGGCGCCGCTCGACGCCGCGCGAGGCGCTCCCGGGGTGCGCGCCCTGGTCGGCCTCGCGAACGGCTTGCTCGACGTCGGCTAGGTGATCAGCAACGCTCCCTCGCTTGGGGCGTTTAACCGCTGAGCCGCGACTGCACGGCATCGAGGGTCGTCAACACCTCGTCGAGGGCAGACCGGACCTCTGGGCTCATGGGATCGAGGCCGACGACCCCGGTGCGGTCCGCGGCCGCCACCTGCTCGTCGTACGGCAGCGTTCCGGCCAGCTGGATGCGCTCGGTGCTCAGCGCGTCACGGAAGAACGCGACGTCCTCGCCGTTGCGGGCCTTGTTCCCGACCGCGACCACCTCGGGGATGCCGAGCTCGATTGCGAGCGCTGCGGTGCGGGCCGCGGTGAGCACAGACTTGCGGGTCGCCTCGCATACCACCACCAAGACGTCGGCGTGGGCGAGCGTGCCGCCGGACCGGCTCAGGTGCTCTAGGCCGGCCTCCATGTCGACCAGCGTCACGTCGACATCATCGAGGGCATCGGCGAGCAGGCTGCGCACGGTGGCATGGCCGCCACAGGTGCAGCCCGCCCCGGCGGCGGAGATCTTGATGGCCGACAGCAGCACCGGCCCGGCCGGTGTCGGTCGCCCGTACTCGGCGACAAGATCCGCCGCTGCGATCGTGCCCCCCGACCCGACAACGACCGACCTGGGAAGGACGGGGACTGCCTCGGTGTCGGTGAGGGACAGTCCGAGCGACAGGCCGAGGTTCGGGTTGGAGTCGGTGTCGATCGCGACGACGTGCAGCCCGCGCTCGGCGTAGGCCCGTGCCAGCAGACCGGCGACGGTCGTCTTGCCGACACCACCCTTCCCAACCACCCCGAGCTTGAGCCCGACTCGCTCCGCAACAGCTGTCATGTCGGTCCTTCCGAATCGGCGCGGTACTGGCGTGAATCACTTACCGAGGGCAGACTGCCAGGATCATCTCGTACCGTCGACATGGCAGGGGTTACCGATGGTCGTCCTCTGGGTCATGACCGCCATCGGGCTCCTGGTGGTGGCGCCACTCATTGTGGCCCTCGCCAGCTACGTGATCCGTCCCGCCCTCGAGTGCGCGCGGTACGCCGACGACATCTTGGTGCACGGCGTCGGCATCACTGCTGCGGTCGAGCCCGTCCCAGCGCTGATCACGACGCGGACGTCGGTCGGCGAAGTGACCCAGAACGCCGTTGCCTACGTCGGCGCACTTCGCCGTCTCGTCGCCAAGTAGGAGGGCTTGCCGTGTCCGCAGCTGGTATCGCGACGCTTGTCGTGACGGGTGTGCTCGTAGCCGCCCTCGCCTTCTACCTGATCTGGGTGATCATGATCCTCCGACGCTTGACCGACACCCTCGGCAAGGTCGTCTTCGGGGTCGCCTCGATCGCCCATCGCGTGGCGCCGGTCGAGGGGTTGGTCGGCGAGATCAACGGCGATCTGGTCGGCGTCGCTGACGCGCTCGAGGCGCTTGCCGCGGACCTCAACCCGCAGCGGGCGGCGCGGGCGTCATGAGCGAGTCGATGCGGAGGGACACCTGATGGCATTGGAGTTCCACTGCGCAGATGTCGGAGTCGCGTGCAAGAACGTCGCCACCGCCGCGACCGCGGACGAACTGATCGCCGCCGTCGCGGAGCACGCCAAGGCCAAGCACAGTGTCGACTTGAACCAGACGTTGATCGACTACGCCGTCACGAAGGTCCGGACGACGGGTGGCTGAGGAGGTCTCCGACTCGTTTCGCCCCGACGCGCAGGCTGCGGACGCGTCGATCAATGCACTCGGACCGATCCTCGACCGCCTCGAAGTGCTCCTGGGTGAGATCGAAGGGCTCGACGAGCAGGTGCGCGATCGGGTCTTCCAGGTCCTGGACGGTGTGGACGCCGTGCATCGGCTCGCGGTCACCAGGCTGGCCGACGCCTTGGCCCCCGTTGGGTTGTCATCCTTGCGGCGAAGCGATGTCGCGATCGACTGGCTCTTCGAGGCGTACGGCGTCGGCGTGGACGACGTGGATGCCGCGTCGGCCGCGCTCGGACCCATCCGCCCGTATCTGCACGAGCACGGCGGCGAGGTCGAGGTGCTGGGCGTGCGGCACGGAGTGGTCCAGGTGCGTCTGCTCGGCGCGTGCTCCGGTTGCACGGCTGCTGCCGAGACGCTGCGGTCCGGCGTGGAGGAGGCGCTGCGCGAGAACCTGCCGGGCTTCGTCGCGATGGACGTGGCGCCCGACGACGGAGCGCCGGCTCACCCGCCACCGACGCAGGTGCTGCTGCAGATCACCCACCGGCCGGTTGAAGTGGTGTGACCGGTCAGGACACCGACCCGTGGAGTGCGAGCAGGCGTCGCACCTCGGCGACGACCACCGGCACGGCGCTGCGGGTCACCTCGGACAGCCCGTGGCGGGGCTCTTCGGTGTCGGTGGTCTGTACGCCGACGATCAGCGTGGTGGCCGGCAGCACGCCAAGACCGAGCGCGACCATCAACGCCCGAGCCGGCGTGGCGAGGTGCATGTCGGCGAGCTCGTCCCGGCGTCGCTCGACGCTCAGGGTGCTCACATCCAGCACGTCCGGTCGCTGCACCACCACGCTGCCCGGCGGACGTCCCAGGTCAACAGCATCGACCACGAGGAGCAGGTCCACACCTCGGAGCAGCTCCTGGACGAGGTGGATACCGCCGATCCCGACCTCGAGCACCCGGACGCCGTCCGGCAGCGTCTCCCCGACGAGCGCCTCTGCGACGGCCGGCCCGACCCCGTCGTCTGCGCGCAGCACGTTGCCGAAGCACGCCACCACGGCATTCACGTTGGCAGGGTAGGCCCGTGACGACGTCGGAGCAGGTCCTGGCCGAGCGCCTGCGCCAGTTCCCGGTCGACCGCTACCCGGTGCAGCACGC
>JACCYY010000142.1 GCA_013696235.1 Sporichthyaceae bacterium
GTTCATGGCCGCCTCGGCCGAGGAGGCGCGCCTCCTCGAGCTGTTCCAGGTGCAGAACCATGAGGGCCGTGCCAGGACGCGTTCCGGACGGGTCAAGCCGTCGGCGACGCTGACCTGACCGAGGCGCACGCCCGCTGGCCGGTGTTCGCGCCGCGCGCCGTCAGCGCCGGCTATCGCTCGGTGCACGCGATTCCGCTCCGGCTGCGCACGAACGTGATCGGCGCCCTCAACCTGTTCGGAGCCGAAGCCGGAGACCTCGACCCCGATGACTCTCGCATCATCCAGGCTCTCGCGGACGTCGCCACGATTTCGATCCTCCAGGAGCGGACCATCTCCCGCGGCGAGGTGCTGACCGAGCAGCTGCAGAGCGCGCTGAACAGCCGGATCGTCATCGAGCAGGCCAAGGGCGTGGTCGCACAACGCTACGAGATCGACATCAACGACGCCTTCGAGATGCTCCGCTCCTACGCGCGACGACACAACCAGCGACTGCTCGCCGTGGCCTCCGCCGTGGTGACCGACACTGTCGACTATCCGGATCTGGCGGCCAGCTGAGCGCGCGAGACCGCCCGTGCGGTGCGGGTGCTCGGATTCTACGAGCGCGCGTTGATCATCTCATGTGGGACGTCGCGCCGCGCCAGGTGCCGTCGCGCCCGCGGGGCTCCTCCGCGACCCGCACCGGCGCGTAGATCTCGCCACCGACGGTGCGCCGCTCCGCGAGCCAGTCCTCGGCCCGCTCGCACAGCCCGGCCATGATCACCATCGCCTGGGCGTCAGCAGTGGCCTTGACCCGCTCGCACTCGACCAGCTCGTCCACCCAGGCGCCATCGGGGTCCAGCACCGGGTCGTGGGTGGCGCAGTACGCGTGCTGACCTGGGCGATGCGGTCTGAATCCGATGAGTTCCGGGCGGTGCGGCCGTCTGACGGTTTGTAGGGCGACGTGCGGAGGAATCGTGAAGAGCGACGACGGGGCGGCGACGGACGCAGCACCGCAGTTGGCGGGCACGCGCGAGTGGGTCGGCCTGGGGGTGCTTGCCCTGGCCTGCTTGCTGTACGTGATGGACCTGACCGTGCTGCACCTGGCCGTCCCCGCCATCAGCGCAGACCTTCGGCCCAGCAGCGCGCAGCTCCTGTGGATCATCGACGTGTACGGATTCCTGGTGGCCGGCGCGCTCGTCACGATGGGCACGCTCGGCGACCGGATCGGGCGGCGCCGGTTGCTTCTCGTGGGCGCTGCAGCGTTCGGCGCCGTCTCGGTCGTCGCGGCGTTCTCGGTCAGTGCCGAGATGCTCATCGTGTGCCGGGCGCTGCTCGGGATCGCGGGCGCGACGCTGGCCCCGTCGACACTGTCGTTGATCTTCCACATGTTCCAGGACCCGAAGCAGCGCTCGATCGCCATCGGGGTCTGGATCGGCGCGTTCTCGGCCGGTAGCGCGATCGGCCCGGTCCTGGGCGGGCTGATGCTGGAGTTCTTCTGGTGGGGCTCGGTGTTCCTGCTCGCGCTCCCGGTCATGGCGGCGCTGTTGATTCTCGGTCCGAGGGTGCTTCCGGAGTACCGCGATCCCGAGCCCGGGCGCCTGGACCTCACCAGCGCGGCGATGTCGATCACCGCCGTCCTCGCCTGCATCTACGGGCTGAAGGACATGGCGCAGTCAGGCGTCTCGGCGTCGGCTCTCGCCGCGATCGCGGCGGGCCTGACGGTGGCTGTGCTGTGGGTACGCCGGCAGCAGCGGCTGGAGCACCCGATGATCGACGTACGGCTGTTCAAGATCCGTGCGTTCGACACGGCGCTGGCGGTGAACTTCCTGGCCATCTTCGTGGCCGTGGGCTACTTCCTCTTCGTCGCCCAGTACCTGCAGCTCGTCGCTGGACTGTCGCCGCTCGAGGCGGGGCTCTGGTCGCTCCCGTCCGCGATCGCCTTCGTGGTCGGCTCGCAGCTCGCGCCCCGAGTGGTGGACCGGCTCGGCGCGGCGCGGATGATCTCCGGCGGTCTGGCCCTCTCGGCCGTGGGTCTGGTGCTGCTCGCCCAGGTCGGCGTGACCGACAGCCTGACCATGCTGATCGTCAGCTCGGTGGTGATCTCGCTCGGCCTGGCCCCGGTCTTCGGGCTGACCACAGAGCTGATCGTCGGCTCCGCGCCACCGGAGCGGGCCGGGGCGGCGTCGGGAATCTCCGAGACCAGCGCGGAGCTCGGCGGCGCCCTGGGCATCGCATTCCTCGGCAGCATCGGGGTAGCGCTCTACCGCAGCCGGGTCGCCGACCAGCTTCCGGCCGGCGTGCCGCCCGAGGCGGCCGCCGCGGCGAACGACACCCTCGGTGCGGCCGTCG
>JACCYY010000149.1 GCA_013696235.1 Sporichthyaceae bacterium
CCGGTTCCTCCACGCCCCCGCCCGACTCACCCACAGCAGCCGGCGACGCCGGCTCCGGATCCCCCAGTCCTGGCCCTGGGCAGTCGCGATCGCCGCGGTCTTCGCCACCATCGCCGCGATCCCTCAACCGGCCTGACCACCCGTCCGCACCAGCCCGACGCTCCAGGAGAACCGCAGCCCGGCAGCGCCAGCCGGCACCGCGGCGTACCCGAGATCGGCTCACACAGCAACAAGCGCCCAGACCCCACCGCGAACTGACTCATGAAAGACCGGGGCTAAGGGCGCCAGCGATCGTTTCGTCGGCCGAAACCATCTCGCCGCGGTAGCCCAGTCTTCAGGGGGCACTGTTGCTGCTGCCGCGTCGATCCTCTGGCCAAGAATTCGGCTCTCGACGGGCAGGGCTCGGGCTGCGAACGTTTCCCGGAGCCGTTGGGTGGCGCCTGCCAGCATCGCGGCCTTCTCAGGGTGTCCTTCGGCGGCCGCAACGGCGGCGAGGCCTTCGAGGCCTTCGGCGGTGCCGCCAGGTTCGCCGAGCCTGTCGAAGACATTGAGGCTGCGGGTGAACAGCGAGGAGGCGCGCGAGGTGTCCTGTTGGAGGAGGGCAGCGATTCCGAGATATCCGAGGCAACGTGCGTGGAACCGTTGGTCGCCGAGGGCGTCGAAGCGTCGCAGCGCTTCGGCCAGCAACTTCCTAGCGCGGTCCGGGTCACCGGCGGCGAGTGAGCCGAGGCCGAGGTTCAGCAATGAGGCCGCAAGGATCCATGGCCGATCGACGCGCCGGGCCAGTTCCAGCGCTGCCTCCAGGTGGGTGAGAGCCTCTGTGGGCCTGCTTCGGGCGATCGCAAGAATTCCGTCCATCGTCGCAGCGTTGCGCCGGACCGCGCCGTCACCCCGCGCCTCGGCCAGCCGTCGGAGCTCGTCAGCCGCAGCCGTGACCGTCGGATCATCGCCTTGGTGGTAGGCGATCCACGCGAGCCCCCATAGGGCGGTGGCGCGTGTGCTCGAATCGGCGGCCGGCTGTAGAGCCAGGCCCCTCTCAAGCCATCGGCGTCCGGTTGCGAGTTCGCCACGCGACTGCCAGTACTGCCACATGGCCGTGGCCAGCCGCAGCAGCAGGTCAGCGTCGTCGGTCGCCCACCTCAGGGCGACTTCGATGTTCGGCTCCTCAGCCTGGAGCTGGGCGTACCAGTCGCGCTCATGTCCAACCAGCGTCTGGACGCCCTCGAGGAGTTCGAGGTGGTATTGGACGTAGGCCGACCGCCGCGCCTCGGGGATCACGGGCTGTGAGCCGAGCACGTGCTCCCTGACCACGTCGAGCATGCGCCACCGTGGAGAGGTCCCGTCGTCCGCATCTGTCACCAGGGAGCGATCGGAGAGGCCGCGCAGCAGCGCTAGAAGGTCCTGTCGCTCTACCAGTGCGGCGAGGCCGTCGAGCCGCCACCCCGCGGGGAACGAAGCGGCAGCGGTGAGGGCATCCCGCTCGGCTGGCGTCGCTGAGGCGATACTCCACCCCACCGCATCACGGAGTGCCGGATCGAGCCGGGCGGTGCCGACGGCAAGTTCGTCGCGCAGGTTTCGGAGGGGCAGTTGCCTTCCCACGGCGGCCACCAGCTCGATCGCAAGTGGGAGCCCGCTGACTAGGTTGCAGATCTCGCCGACCAACCCGCTGTCCGAGTCGGCGAGACGCCCGGCCCCTTGGTCGACGAACAGCTCGCGTGCCTCCTGGGCAGGAAGCGGGCCGAGTGCCAGCTCGTGCTCACCCGGAATGTGGAGCCGGACACGGCTCGTCACGAGCGAATGCAGTCCCCCCGCGGTGGCAAGGACAGCCTCGAGGGCCGGCGCGGCGGGCAGGACATGTTCGAAGGCGTCGACGACCACCAGCATCGGACGACTGCCGACCGCGGCGGCCACCGCCTGGGAACCACCCCCGGGAAGTGCTCCAACCGCAGTCCCAACCAGGTCGACAAGCCGGTCAGGATCCTGCTCGGGCGTGATGCGCAGCAGTCGGACCCTCCCGTCGTACGCCGATAGCAAGCCGTGTGCCACTTCCAGAGCGAGCCGGGTCTTGCCCGCCCCGCCCAGCCCGGTGATCGTCACCAACCGCCGGTTTCCAGGGGAGAGCGCGTCGCCCAGGGAGGCCAGCTCGTCGACTCGACCGACCAGTCGGTTGAGCGGCAGCGGCAGGGCTGGTGGGTCCGGTCGAGGCATAGCCCGGCCGCGCGCGGCTGCAACAAAGCCATCGCGTTGGGCGCCGGAGAGGGAAAGCGCATCGGCGAGACGGTGCGCGGTGTCGGCGTACAGGCGTCGACGCAGCCCGCGCTCGATGTCGCTCACCGAGCGTGCGCTGAGGCCGCTCCGGCTGGCGAGCTCTTCCTGGGTGAGGCCGGACTCGTCGCGCAGGAGCTTGAGGACCACGCCCAGCGACGCCACCCATGAACCGTATTCGGTGAGCAACTCGGTGACTCAGACTTCATGGTCAACGCCCGCGGCCTCGCTCAGGCTGAATCTCCAGCGACGGCGTCGCCGTCGGACTCCCGAAAAGGGAACTGGCAACACAAGCGAAGGGGAAACCATGACCATCGACCAGAACAAGGAACTTGTCCGGGCCTTCTACGGTCTCCTGAACGCAGGACGGGTCGAGGCGATGGGCGATCTCGTCATCGCCGAGTACGTCGAGCATGACCCGCTACCGGGCCAGGGCGAGGGCCGGGACGGGGTCCTGGACAGGTTCTCCATCCTCACCAGTTCCCTGGCCCCCCGGTTCACGATCGACGACGTCATCGCCGAGGAGGACAAGGTGGTCGTCCGATGGACGAACCGAGGCACCCACGTGGGCGATTTCGCTGGTATCCCCGCCACGGGCCGTACCTTCACGTTCACCGGCATCGACATCTACCGGATCCAGGGCGACCGCCTCGCCGAGCATTGGCACGTGATCGACCAGCTGGCTCTTCTCGGACAGCTCGGTTTGCTCCCTGCGATGGCCTGAGGCGACCCAGCTGGGCCGCCGCGACCCGCGTGACGACAAGCAGAAGGGCAGGCACCGGGTTGACCCGGTGCCCGCCCTTCTTCCGTTCGTACGGGTTCGTACCGACTGTCAGTAGCGGGAGTCGTACTCCTCGAGCGGCACCGAGACGCCGGAGCCGGTCCCGAAGCCGCCGTAGTCCGGCTCGGTGAAGTCGACCATGGAGTACATGGCCGCCTTCGCCTCCTCGGTCGGCTCGACCTTGATGTCGCGGTAGCGGGACAGGCCCGTACCGGCCGGGATCAGCTTGCCGAGGATCACGTTCTCCTTGAGCCCGAGCAGCGGGTCGCTCTTGGCGTGCGTGGCCGCCTCGGTGAGGACGCGGGTGGTCTCCTGGAAGGAGGCCGCCGACAGCCACGAGTCGGTCGCGAGGGACGCCTTGGTGATCCCCATCAGCACCGGACGACCGGAAGCGGCCGCACCTGCCTCGGACACCACCCGACGGTTCTCGGTCTCGAACCGGCTGCGCTCGACAAGCTCGCCCGGCAGCAGGTTGGAGTCACCGGACTCGATCACCGTGATCCGGCGGAGCATCTGCCGAACGATGATCTCGATGTGCTTGTCGTGGATCGACACGCCCTGCGAGCGGTAGACCTCCTGGACCTCGTCCACCAGGTGCTTCTGGACTGCCCGCTGACCCAGGATGCGCAGCACCTCGTGCGGGTCCTGCGCGCCGACGACGAGCTGCTGCCCGACCTCGACGTGCTGGCCGTCCTCGACCAGAAGACGAACCCGGCGCGAGACCTGGTGCGCCTGCTCCTCCGAGCCGTCGTCGGGCACGATCGTGACCTTGCGAGTCTTCTCGCCGTCCTCGATCTGGACCCGACCCGCGGACTCGGTGATCGGGGCGAGACCCTTGGGGCGCCGCGCCTCGAACAGCTCCACCACGCGCGGCAGGCCGTGGGTGATGTCCTCACCCGCGACGCCACCGGTGTGGAACGTACGCATCGTGAGCTGCGTACCGGGCTCGCCGATCGACTGGGCGGCGATGATGCCGACCGCCTCGCCGATGTCGACGAGCTTGCCGGCCGCGAGCGACCGGCCGTAGCACTTGGCGCAGGTGCCGACCTTGCTGTCGCAGGTGAGGACGCTGCGGACACGCACCGTCTCCACCCCGCGCGACACCAGCGCCTCGATCTCGGCGTCACCGATGTCGATGTTCGCCGGGACCACCACGTCGCCGTCGAGCACGACGTCCTCGACGAGCGTCCGGGCGTACACGCTGGTCTCGGCGTTCTCGGCCCTGCGCAGCGTGCCGTCACCAGCCCGCTCCGCGATCGGGAGCGTGAGGCCACGGTCGGAACCGCAGTCGTCCTCGCGCACGATCACGTCCTGGGACACGTCGACCAGCCGACGGGTCAGGTAGCCCGAGTCCGCCGTCCGGAGTGCGGTGTCGGCCAGGCCCTTGCGGGCACCGTGCGTGGAGATGAAGTACTCGAGGACGGTCAGGCCCTCGCGGTAGTTGTTCTTGATCGGCCGCGGGATGATCTCGCCCTTCGGGTTGGCCACCAGCCCACGCATGCCGGCGATCTGCCGGATCTGCATCATGTTGCCGCGCGCGCCTGAAGTGACCATGAAGTAGACCGAGTTCGCGTCGGTGAAGTTGTCCTCCATGGCCTTGGCCACCTCGGCCGAGGCCTGCGTCCAGATCTCGATGAGCTCCTGGCGACGCTCGTCGTCGGTGATCAGGCCGCGCTCGTACTGCTTCTGGACCTTCTCCGCCTTGGCCTCGTACCCCTCGAGGATCTCCCGCTTGCGCGGCGGGGTGGCCACGTCGTCGATCGAGATCGTGACACCGGAGCGGGTCGCGTGGTGGAAACCGGCCTCCTTCAGCGCATCGAGCGTCGCCGCCACCTGCACCTTGGAGTACCGCTCGGCGAGCTCGTTCACGATGGCGCCGAGCTGCTTCTTGGCCACCTCGTAGTTCACGAACGGGTAGTCGTAGGGGAGGGCGTCGTTGAACAGCGCCCGCCCGAGGGTCGTCTCGAGCAGCACCGGCTGACCGGGCTGCCACCCCTCTGGCGGGTCCCAGCCCACGGGTGGGACGAGGTCCTCGAGGCGGATCTTGACCTTCGCCTGCAGCGACAGGACACCGGCGTCGAGCGCCATGATCGCTTCGGCCACGGAGCCGAACGCCCGGCCCTCGCCGGTGAGCGCCTCACGCGTCTTGGTGAGGTAGCACAGGCCGAGCACCATGTCCTGGGTCGGCATCGTCACCGGACGGCCGTCGGCCGGCTTCAGGATGTTGTTGCTCGAGAGCATGAGGATCCGTGCCTCGGCCTGCGCCTCGGCCGACAGCGGCAGGTGGACCGCCATCTGGGCGCCGTCGAAGTCCGCGTTGAACGCGGTGCAGACGAGGGGGTGGATCTGGATCGCCTTGCCCTCGACCAGCTGCGGCTCGAACGCCTGGATACCGAGCCGGTGCAGCGTCGGGGCCCGGTTGAGCAGGACCGGGTGCTCGGCGATGACCTCCTCGAGAACGTCCCAGACGACCGGACGAGCCCGCTCAACCATGCGCTTGGCCGACTTGATGTTCTGCGCGTGCGAGAGGTCGACGAGGCGCTTCATCACGAACGGCTTGAACAGCTCGAGCGCCATCTGCTTGGGCAGGCCGCACTGGTGGAGCTTGAGCTGCGGCCCGACCACGATGACCGATCGGCCGGAGTAGTCCACGCGCTTGCCGAGAAGGTT
>JACCYY010000154.1 GCA_013696235.1 Sporichthyaceae bacterium
CGTCGCCGCACCTGCTCGCCTACGTCCGCGAGACGACCGGAGTCGTCGGCCCGCTCGTGGTGCCGGGCTCGACCGGCTGCCTGCTCTGCCTCGACCTGCACCGTCGCGACCGGGACCCGGGCTGGCCAGTCGTCGCGCTCCAGCTCGGACGGGGAGCGGCCACGAGCGCGTGCGACGTCGGGCTCGCCACCCTGGTCGCCGCGCAGGCGGCGCTGCAGGCCCTCGCCCACCTCGATGGGACCGAGACCGTCGTACGGGACGCCACGCTCGAGACCTCGCTCCGCTCCGGTGCCACGCGGCGACGGTCGTGGTCACCGCACCCGGGTTGCGGCTGCCGCTGGGCGCATCTCGTCGATCAGGCTCCCGAAGCAGCAGCTCGGTGACGCTCGAGCCCGTCCACCAAGAGCTCCAGCCCGGACAGGTTGTTCGGCTCGGGCCAGCAGACGAGCTCGTCGACGCCCTCGGCCTCCCACGCGGCGATCGCCGCCGCGACCGCCTCGGCCCCGCCCTGCACGACCCGGGTCTGTTCCGCTGCCGAACCGCTCACCGCGATCCGGAACCCGACGGTCGTCCTCAGGGTCGCCAGGTCACGACCGACCGACGCGCAGGCAGCGGCGAGGTCCGCGGCGGCTTCGCGGTAGGCCGGCCCGGGAACGCCGTACCAGGCGATGTTCCACGCGTCGGCATGAGCGGCGGTGAGCCGCATCATGCGTGGCCGGCGCGCGGCGACCAAGAGCTCCGGCGCGACCCGGCCCTCGCGGGCGCGGACGGGTGCGGACGCGGTCCGGTAGTAGCGCCCGTCGCTGGTCGAGCGGCCGTCGCGCAGCATGTCCGCAACGATGTCCAGCTGCTCGGCGAACCGGTCGATCCTCTCGTCGAAGGCCAGGCCGAACGCGTCGAACTCCGGCCGGTGCCACCCGCACCCCAGCCCGAGCACGAGCCGGTCCCCACTGATCTCCTGGAACGTGTCCGCCATCCGGGCGAGCACGCCGGGGTCCCGGAACGCTGCGCAGAGCACGAGCGCGCCCAGCCGGACCCGACTCGTCGCCCCGGCCAGCGCGGTGAGGATTGTCCACGCCTCCCACGGTGACTCGGCCGGCTGGTCCGGATCTGAGAGCAAGTGGTCGTAGACCCAGACGCTGTCGAGCCCGGAGGCCTCGGCGGCAACGGCGAGCGCCTTGATGTCCGGCCAGCGCTGCGGCACGCCCGGCTCCAGCTCGTCCCCCATCGGCAGGATCAGACCGACCTTCATCACCGTGCTCCTCCTCGCCCGGACGGCTCCGGCCAAGTCTGTCCCACCCCGTGCCGCTCCGCGCCTTCCGCTCGTTGATCAGTCGACGAGACCGGGAGCGGGAGTCGCGCGGACGGGTGACAATGACCGAATGACCGACCTCCCCCGCCGCGCCGTCACCAGGACCGCGAAGCTGGCCAGCTTGCCGATCGGCATGGCCGGCCGGGTGACGCTCGGGCTGGGTCGCCGGATCGGCGGGCGGCCTGCGGAGGCGGTCGCTGCCGAGATCCAGCGCCAGACCGCGGACCAGCTCTTCCGTGTGCTCGGCGAGCTCAAGGGCGGGGCGATGAAGTTTGGCCAGGCGCTCTCGGTGCTCGAGGCGGCACTACCGGAGGACCTCGCCGCGCCGTACCGCGCCACGCTCACGAAGCTCCAGGAGGCAGCGCCACCGCTCCCGAGCGCGCGGGTCCACGCCGTGCTCGCGGCCCAGCTCGGCTCGGACTGGCGCGACCTGTTCGAGTCGTTCGACGACGTCACCCCGGCCGCGGCCGCCTCGATCGGCCAGGTGCACCGCGCGGTCTGGTCCGACGGGACCGATGTCGCGGTGAAGATCCAGTACCCCGGCGCCGGGAAGGCGCTGCTCGGCGACTTCAACCAGCTGGCCCGACTCGGCCGGGTGCTGGCGCCGCTCGCCCCTGGCCTGGAGATCCGTCCGATCCTGGACGAGCTCCGCGACCGGATCACCGAGGAGCTCGACTACCGGCTCGAGGCCGACTCCCAGTCCGGGTTCGCGCTCACGTACGACGGCGACCCCGACATCCTCGTCCCGAAGGTCGTGCACGGGACCGACCAGGTCCTCGTCACCGAGTGGATCGAGGGCACGCCGCTGTCCAAGGTGATCGCGGACGGGACTCGCGAGGAGCGCAACCACGCCGGGATGATGTTCGCCCGATTCCTGTTCTCCGGTCCCGAGCGGGCCGGCATGCTGCACGCCGATCCGCACCCGGGCAACTACCGGATCATGCCCGACGGGAGGCTCGGGGTGCTCGACTTCGGTGCCGTGAACCGGCTGCCTGACGGGCTACCCAGCTCCATCGGGCGGCTGCTGACCCTCGCCGCCCACGGCGACGCAGACACGCTCGAGGACGGGTTGCGCGAGGAGGGCTTCATCCGAGCTGGCATCGACATCGAACCAGGGGACCTCCTGGACTACCTCGCGCCGTTCGTCGAGCCGTTGCAGCACGAGTCGTTCCACTTCACCCGGGAGTGGATGCGCGGACAGGCCCAGCGCATCGGTGATCCGCGCTCCCAGGCGTACTGGCTCGGCGTACGGCTGAACGTGCCGCCGTCCTATCTCCTGATCCACCGGGTGTGGCTGGGCGGGCTCGCCGTCCTGTGCCAGCTCGACGCCGAGGGCGCGTTCGGCGCCGAGCTCGCCCGCTGGGTCCCCGGCTTCCGCCAGGACGACTGAACTGTCCCGCGGCCGGTGGGTGGCATCACGCCAACCACCGTTCGGCACGGGGTCACCCCGTGCCAAAAGGTCTGGCACAAGGTGGCCCCGTGCCAGCACGGGTCGGGCGTGGTGCACGGTCACGGTCGGGCGAGTTGGCTCACCCGATGCGTGCGTTGGCGCGGCGGGCCCGGGCGGCGAGCGCCGAGGCTCGCCGCTCCAGCCGCTGGGCGCGAGCCATGCGGCCGGCGAGAGCAGCCCGGCGGGCAGCACTGCGCAGGTCGTTGCCATGGGCGCGCGCGAGGTCCTCGTTCAGGACAAACATCGCAGGTCTCCTGTCATGTACATGGTGGTCTGGGTGGGGGACGGACCGGCCAGGTGGTCGTGCCCGTACGTGGGCGTGCTCGTCGGTGCGATCAATTCGGTCTCCTCGTGTGATCGTGCGGGTGGATGGTGGTCAGGCAGCCGCGATGTCGACCTTGCGGGGGCGACCACGTGGACGCTTGCGCGGGACGACGACGCCACGGACGAAGACCTCACCACCCCAGACACCCCAGGGCTCCTGCCGCTCGATCGCGCCGGCCAGGCACTGGGCCAGCACCGGGCAGTCGGCGCAGAGCGACTTCGCGTACTCGACGTCCTCGGGACGCTCGGCGAAGAACAGCTCAGGGTCATAGCGTCGGCACGGGAGCTGGTCCCCGAAGCGCTCGAAGGTCTCGACGAGTGCAGCGAGCTGCATCTGACTCACCTCCTCTCCTGTCTCGATCTGGGTCGTACGGGGGTCGAACCGGTGGGATCAGACCCGTTCGCCGCCGGAGAGCGATCCGGACAAACAGCAAGGCCGCGGATCCCGTGTCGGGTTCCGCGGCCTGAGGAGGCGTGGCTGGTGTTCGCCTACAAAGGCGGACTCCACCCGTGGGAACCCGAGCGAGCGCTGGTGGTCATGCCACCCGTACCGAGGACAGAGATCTCCCCCGGAGCGAAGCTGTTGGTGGACGCGATGACACGCACCCGAAGTGCGCACAGCGAGGCGGCCACATCACCGTGGGTGCGGGCGTACTCGTTCGTGGTGATCTTCACGGGCCACCTCCTCTCAGGCGCTCGGATTGCGCGGCGCAGGCACGTCGTGTGCCCGGCTCGCAGAGCGTACGGGCGCCGCGGGACGTGCCGCAAACGATTAAACCGGCCCGTTGTCGATCTGTGACCTTCTACGCACCGAGCTCGGCGCCGCGGGCCTCGTCGGTGCAGAGGTCGAGCACCTCGGAGCCGTACTTCGCGATCTTGGCCGCGCCGATCCCGGAGATCTTGGAGAGGTCCGCCGCCGATGCCGGCACGGCCTCGGCGACGGCGACCAGAGTGGCATCGGTGAACACGCAGTACGCCGGCAGCGCCTGCTCCTTCGCGCGCGCCGACCGCCACGTGCGAAGGCGCTCGAGCAGCTCCTCGTCGTAGGTCGGCGGGCACGTGTCGCACCGCCCGATCTTGCGTTCGGCACCCGTCCGCAGTCCCCGTCCGCACCCGCGGCACTGCGCCACCTTGATCGGCGCGCGCGATCGCTTCGTGGCCCGCCCGGGCGGATCGTCCGCGGGCTCGGCGGGGGTCGTCGGGCGAAGCCCGTCGAGGAAGCGGGAGGGCCGGCGGGTGTTGCGCCCGCTGGGCGAGCGGCTGCGAGCCCAGGTGAGCGAGAGGACGCGCCGGGCCCGGGTGGCCCCGACGTAGAGCAGTCGACGCTCCTCCTCCACCTGCTCCTCCCCCTCGGCATGGACCAGGGGCACGGTCCCGTCGGCGAGGCCGACGAGAAACACCGCGTCCCACTCGAGGCCCTTCGCCGCATGCAACGTCGCCAGCGTCACGCCCTCGGCCGCCGGCGCGTGCTGGGCGCTCGCACGGGACTCGAGCTCGGCGACGAGGTCGGTGAGCGTTGCCGCCGGGTCCCGGGCGGAGAGGTCGTCGGCGAGGGAGACGACGGCGGCGAGAGATTCCCAGCGCGCGCGGACCGCTCCGCCCCCCGACGGCGGTGCTGCGGCCCAGCCGGCCGAGGCGAGGACCGCCCGGACCTGGTCGGGAAGCAGCGCAGCCGCGCCGTCGGAGGCCGCGGCCGGGTCCGAGCCGTCCCGCTCGGCCCGGGCGGCCCCCCGGAGCAGGGTCGAGGCCTGCTTGACCTCCGCCCGGTCGAAGAACCGCTCGAGCCCGCGGACGACGTAGGGCACGCCAGCAGTGCCCAGCGCCTGCTCGTAGGACTCCGACTGGGCGTTGATCCGGAACAGCACCGCCACGTCGCGCGGCGCGGTGCCGGCGGCGATCAAGGCCCCGATCGCGGCCGTGACGCCGTCGGCCTCGGCCGGTTCGTCGGCGTACTCGGCGAACGTCGGGGCCGGGCCCGGTCCCACCTCCGAGCGCAACCGCAGCCGCGCCCTGGCGATCGGTCCCCGGGCAGCGGCGAGCAGCCCGTTCGCCAGCTCGACCACCTGGTCGGTCGAGCGGTAGTCACGCTCCAGCCGGATCAGCCGTGCCTGGGGGAACCAAAGACGGAACCCGACCAGGTGGTCCGGGCTCGCGCCGGCGAACGAGTAGATCGTCTGGCTCGGGTCGCCGACGACGCAGAGCTCCTGGCGTCGACCGAGCCAGAGCTCGAGCAGCCGCTGCTGCAAGAGGTTGACGTCCTGGTACTCGTCCACGACGAAGTGGTGGTACTGGGCCTGCACCTGCTCGGCCACGAGAAGCGAGTCCTCGAGCATCGCGACCGTGAGCAGCAGCACGTCCTCGAAGTCGATCAGGCCGCGCTTGGCGGTCACCTGTCCGTACGACGCGTAGACGCGGCCGACGACCTCGGGTGCGTGGCCGGCCACCGCCCGGCCGGCGGACGTGGCCCGAGCGGAATACTCATCCGGTGAGATCCGGCTCACCTTGGCCCACTCGATCTCCGACGCCAGGTCGCGGACGACGCTGGCGTCGGGGCGGATCCGGTGCCGGCTCGCCGCCTCGGCGATCAGCGGGGCCTTGGACTCGACCATGCGCGGGAACTCGCCGCCCACGGTCTGCGGCCAGAAGAATCGGAGCTGGCGCAGCGCCGCGGAGTGGAAGGTCCGGGCCTGCACGCCGTCGGCGCCGAGCCGGCGGAGTCGACCGCGCATCTCACCGGCCGCGCGCGTCGTGAACGTGACCGCGAGCACCCGTTGGGGTACGTACACGCCGCTCTGGACGCCGTGGGCGATGCGATGGGTGATCGCGCGGGTCTTGCCGGTCCCGGCGCCGGCAAGCACGCAGACCGGGCCGCGCAACGCCTCGGCGACCTCGCGCTGCTCCGGGTCGAGCCCGGCCAGCGCGTCGGACCCGGGCAGTGGGTCGAGCCGGGGAGGACGGGGATCGGCGCCGGTCAGGGAAATGGTGAGCTCCGGCACGGGGTTATCCTCGCAGCCGGCGCCGACAGCCGGGCCGCAAGTCCACAGGGAGACCGATGACGACCGCGACCGCCGCCGTGACGATGTACAGCACACCCTGGTGCGGCTACTGCAAGCGGCTCAAGCGGCAGATGCTCGATGCCGGGATCGCGTTCGACGAGATCGACATCGAGCAGGAGCCGGCTGCCGCGCAGGTGGTCGAGGAGGCCAACCACGGCAACCAGACGGTTCCGACGCTGGTCTTCGCCGACGGCACCGCGTTGACCAACCCGTCGCTCGCACAGATCACCGATCGGCTCGCCACGATCGGCTCGTAGCCGCCGATGCCGATGCTGCACCGCACCACTGCCGGACCGCTCGGCCTCCTCGAGTCGTACGAGCCTGGCCGGTCAACGGTGTTCGCAGCGCCGGACCGTACGGTTCTCGCGCTGGGCAACCGGCTCGGTGCGGACGTCGCGACCGCACAGAGCGATCTTGTCGCCCAGGTGGAGTCATTCCTCGATCGCGGCGAGATGCACATGGTGCTCGCGGCGATCCCGTTCGACCCGGACCGACCGGCGGCGCTGGTGCTGCCCGAGTCCGTCGAGGTCGTGCCCGGACGCCGCGGCCAGCACCCCGATGACGGTCGAGGGGTGCGCGAGCATCGGGCGCCGGCGGGGGTGATCGCGGCGGTGAACGGAGATCGCTGGCAGCTGGGCCGCCTCCCCTCGCGCGAGACCTACGCCGCAAGCGTCTCCGAGTCGCTGCTGCGGATCGAGCGTGGCGAGCTGGCCAAGATCGTGCTCGCCCGCTCGATCGACCTCACCGGCGGGGGACCGGTCGACGCGGCCGCGATCTTGCGCCGCCTGGCCGTGCGCGACCCGGGCGCGTACGCGTACGCGATCGGGCTGCCGTCTGACGACGGTCTCCCGCGCGAGCTCGTCGGTGCCAGCCCGGAGCTCTTGGTGCAGCGCGTGGGCCGCCGGGTCGTGGCTCCAGCGATCGCCGGCTCGGCGGAGCGGTCGACCGACCCGGTCCTCGACGCGCGCCGAGGCGGGGACCTGCTCACCTCGGTCAAGGATCTCGCCGAGCACGCGTTCGTGGACGACGCCGTCCGGGCGTCGCTGGCGCCGTACTGCCGCGACCTCGTCGGGTCAGCGAACCCGCGACTCATCGCGACCGCGACGATGTGGCACCTGCAGACCGAGGTCAGCGGCGAGCTGCTCGACCCGGGTACGTCCTCCCTCCGGCTCGCGCTCGCACTGCACCCGACGCCAGCGGTGTGCGGGGTCCCGACGGCCACTGCGCGGGCCGCGATCGGCGAGCTGGAGGGCTTCGACCGCGACTTCTACGCCGGAGTCGTCGGCTGGTGCGACCGCGACGGCGACGGCGAGTGGGTCGTCGCGATCAGGTGCGCCGAGGTGCGACCGGAGTCGCTGCGTCTCTACGCCGGCGCCGGCGTCGTGGCCGGCTCTGTCCCGACCGCCGAGGTGGCCGAGACCGCGGCGAAGTTCCGCACGCTGCTCGAGGCGATGGGCCTCGACGACGTCGCCTGATCCGCTCGGCTCAGCCGGGTGCCCCGGGCAGCGGACCGCCGAACCACGCTTCGATGAGGCGACGCGCGATCGACGCCGAGCCAGGGAAGGCCAGCTTCCCGCTACCGACCTGCTCGACGACGTCGTCGCGGCTCCACCACCGGGCCTCGGAGATCTCGGCCCCGTCGACCTGGATGTCGGTCGTCGTCGCGGTCGCGAAGAAGCCGAGCATGAGGCTGGACGGGAACGGCCAGGGCTGGCTGCCGGCGTAGCGGGTGGTCGCGATCTCGATCCCGACCTCCTCGCGCACCTCACGCGCCAGCGCCTGCTCGAGGGACTCCCCCGGCTCGACGAACCCGGCGAGGGTGGAGAACCGGTCGGCCGGCCAGGCCGGGTGCCGACCGAGCAGGCAGCGGTCCTGCTCGTCGGTGATCAGCACGATGATCGCCGGGTCGGTCCGCGGGAAGTGCATGCTCCCGTCGTCCGGGCACTGACGGACATGCCCGGCCGCCGCGATCGTGGTCCGAGTCCCGCAGCGCGCGCAGCAGGGATGCGCGGCGTGCCAGTTCACGAGCGCGATCGCGTGCACGACCAGCCCGGCCTCGTCGTCCGGAAGGAGCGGTCCGAGCTCACGCAGGCCGGCCGCACGAGCGTCCGGGGGGTGTGCACCGGCGACCGCGAACCACGCTCGGCCGTCAACGTCGGCACCGAGCAGAAGACGGTCGGCGCTTTCGTCGACGTCGGCCGGCGGCATCCATCGCACGGAGGCGCCGTCCGCCCCGACCGCGACACTTCCGTCGTCGACGACGAGGACGAGGGTCTGGGGAGCCCGCCACGCTGCCGCCAACCATGTGTCGTCGTCGCGACGCTCGGCCGCGCGGTCGATCCTCCCGCGGCTCAGCGCCAGGCTGCCCCTCAGGTGCGGCTCGTCGGCTCGCCCGGAGATCGACACTCCTCGCACCTTAGCTGGCGGCTGCTCACACCTCCGGCGACCGCCGTTACGCCGTCACGTCGGGCTCGTGATCTCCAGGAGGTGGCCGTCCGGGTCCCGGGCGAAGGCCCGGACCTCGCCACCCCACGGCGGTTCGGCCGCCGGTCCGAGAAACGTCACGCCACGCTCGAGCAAGGCCGTCACCACCGCGTGGCAGTCGCTCACCTGGATGACCACCTCGCCGTTGGCATGCTGCTCACCGCCGCTCGGCGGAACCAGCCGGATCGAGCGATCGGGAGGCGGATCACCGGTGCCGGCCAGATGCAACCGCTCAGCAACGATCCGCAGGACGGCAAGGTCTCCCACTCCACCTCGACCGCAGCACCGACCTGCCCGACCCAGAACGACATGGACCGGGTGAGGTCGTCGACCGCGAGGAGCGGAGTCACCGTGGCGGACGAGTCCGGGAAGGTCGGAAGTTCTTCGGTCATCTCGGGCCGACCTCAGTCGTAGCGGCGGATCGTGCGGACGTTGAGCGCCACCATGAGCACGCCGAGCACGGCGACGACGGCAAAGCCCCGGCCGATCGGCGCCCAGGCCAGATCCTCGAGGATGAGGGAGCGCAGCCCTTCCATGATGTAGGTGACCGGGTTGTACGTCGACGCGATCTCCATGGGCCTGGTCAGCAGGTCGCGCGGGACGAAGTTCGGGGTCAGGAAGAGCAGCGGGAAGAACACCAGCCCGCCGGAGTTCGTCGCGGCGGCGCTGCGGGTCTTGAGTGCGATCAGCTGCATGAAGCCAGCGAAGACGACCGCCCACGACGCGGTCAGCAGGATCAGCAGCAGGAAGCCGATCGGCCCACTCGCGATCGAGATGCCGAACGGCAGCGCCAGCAGCACGATCGCGGTCGTGATCGCGACGCTCTTCGCCGCTTCGGCGGCCAGCCGCCCGAGCACGATGGCGGTCCGCGACACCGGCGCGGCGCGCAGCTTGTCGAAGTAGCCGCCCTCGATGTCCTCGACGAGGTAGAGCGCAGCGCTGCCGAAGGACGCCGCCAGCAGGATCGAGCTGGGCAGCTGGAACGCCGCGTAGTTCTGGCCCTCGAGGAACGGGGTCGACCCGGTCGGGAAGATCTTGCCGGCCTGACCGACGTTCACGACGAGGAAGAACAGCGGGATGAACAGCGTCGGGAGGAGCGCCTCTGGCGTCCGCCACGCCTCTCGGAGCGCACGCTGGCCGAGCACCATCGCATGGGTCATCCCTGCACCTCCTGAACCTCTCCGGCGGTCCGTTCCCGCGTGCGTCCGGTCACGTCCAGGAACACCTCGTCCAAGGTCGGCTCGGTCGCCAGCCCGCGGCGCTCACGCAGCTCGGTCTTGAGGTCCGCGGGCGTGCCCTCCCGGACGATGAGGCCGTCGTCGATGATCGCGAGGCGGTCGCAGAGCTGGTCGGCCTCCTCGAGGTACTGCGTCGTGAGGAAGATCGTCGTGCCACGGCCGTTGATGCGACGCAGCTCCTCCCACACCGTGAGCCGGCTGGCCGGGTCGAGCCCCGTCGTCGGCTCGTCGAGGAAGAGAACCTCCGGCTCGTGCACGAGTGCCGACGCCAGGTCGAGCCGGCGCTTCATGCCACCCGAGTAGCCCTTGATCCGCCGGTCGGCGGCCTCGACGAGGTCGACGAGCTCGAGCAGCTCCTGGGCCCGACCTGCTGCCTGCGTCCGCGAGCTGCCGAACAGCCGGGCCTGGAGGATGACCAGCTCGCGACCGGTCTGGCGCGCGTCGAGCCCGGCTTCCTGCAACGCGACCCCGATCTTCCGGCGCGCTCCGTCCGGATCGGCGGCCACGTCGATCCCGGCGACGCGCGCCGAGCCGGACGTGATCGACATCAGGGTCGTGAGCATCCGGACAGTGGTCGACTTGCCGGCCCCGTTCGGACCGAGGAACCCGAAGACCTCCCCTGCCTCGACCGTCAGATCTACGCCGCGCACGGCCTCGACCGCGCCACCGCGGCCGCTGTAGTGCTTGACCAGCTGTTCCGCTTCCACCGCGAGTGCCATGCCGGCGAGCGTACGGCGGGCCACCGACACCCTCGCCGTGCCCGCGGCCGCGCCGTGACAGCGCCCAGGGTCGCCGTTCACCCGGCCGTGCGCACCCGGGTGACCGTGGTGCCGGCAGCGCTGGTCGGCGCCCCGGCGGGCTGCAGCGCGCGTCGGAGCGTCGGGATCGCAGCGCAGAGCGCACGGATCAGCGGCTGGTCGCGGTCACCGGAGTGGTAGACCATCCGGACGTCCATCCGGGTGGCTCGGATCCGAGCCCGGAAGGCCACGAGCTGCTCGGTGCCCAGCGCCGAGGCGAACATGCACACGGGCCCGATCGCGACGAACCCCAGGTGGGTCGCGAGCTCACCCGGGACCTGGCCCGGCGCGACGTGGACGATGTCCTGGTCGGGTGCGTACGCCCTGAGATCGGCGATGATCTCCTCGGAAGTCG
Organism: Sporichthyaceae bacterium; assembly: GCA_013696235.1. Classification (GTDB taxonomy): domain Bacteria; phylum Actinomycetota; class Actinomycetes; order JACCYY01; family JACCYY01; genus JACCYY01. Next base: position 11,017 of record JACCYY010000154.1, read on the forward strand.
GTCCGAAGGCATGCACTGCGATCGGACCGGCCCTGGCGATCTGGGCGATCGTGGCCGGCTCGCCGCCCCTGCGCCGCCCGGCCCGTACGAGCGGGTGCTGCTTGTGCGCCACCGCGACCACCGGGCTGCGGACGATGTGGCGCGAGTCGATCACCGCCGGAGCGGCCCGGTGCGTGATGAAGCCCACATGAGCCTGGCCGTCGAGGATCGCCGAGATCACGTCCGGGCTGTGCGCGTCCCACGTCCGGAGGTCGACGCGCAGCCCGCGGACGGCGGCCAGCACGCCGGGCACGATCGTCGACACCAGCCCGGCCGGTGCGGCCAGGCCGAGTCGTTGCCGGCCCTCGACCGTACGGACCGCCTGCCCCGCCTCGGCCAGCAGCGCGAGCGTCCTCCGGGCGTAGCGAACCAGCTCCTCGCCCGCAGGAGTCAGCGAGGTGCCGCGGGCTGCCCGGACGAACAACGGAGCGCCGAGACGCCGCTCCAGCGTGGCCATCCGGGCGCTGACCGACGGCTGCGCCACCCGCAGCATCGTTGCCGCGGCGCTGAAGCTGCCGGTCTCGGCGACGAGCACGACAGTGCGAAGATCAACGACGTCCAGATCAGCCATAGTCTGAGCCTATGGGTTTGTCTCATGGATGGACGGCTACCCGAGCTCGCGGTCATGACGCAGGCTCGATCAGGTGTACCGACGCATCCTCCACAACCGTTCCTGCAACCTGATCCTCCTCGGAGAGGGCGCCGCATCGCTCGGGGAGCGCTCGCTGTTCATGATCATCCTCTGGCTGCTGCTCGACGCCGGATCGCTCTGGCTCGCGGTCGCGCTCGCTGCTGCCACGGCCGTGCCGTCCCTCGTCGTCAGCGCCGTCGGACCACGCCTGCTCGACGCCGCAGCCGACCTCAGGATCCTCGTCGGGCTCGACCTCCTGTGCGCGCTGGCAATCGCTGCGCTCTCGCTCGGCGTCGACCACGTGCCGCTCGGTGGGGTGCTCGGCGTCGGCCTGGTGCTGGGACTGCGCGGCATCGTGGCTCGATCCAACCTGCATGCGCTGGTGCCCTCGCTCGTCGCGCCACGCGAGGCCGGCGCCGTGATCGGACTGCTCGATCTGGTCGACCGGCTGGCGATGGTGGCCGGGCCCGGCGCCGCCGCGCTCCTCCTGCACGTCCTCGCGCCACCACAGCTCGTGCTCGTCGACGCGGCGGCGTTCGGGCTCTCCGCGGTCGCGCTGCTCCTGCTCCGTCGCCAGCTCGGCCCGGGTCCGGACCGGAGTGCGGCACGCACCGAGCGACCGGCCAGCGGACCCTCAGGTCGGTGCGCGACGCTGCGCCGCCGGCCTCACCTCGCGTACGGGATCGCCATTCGCACGCTCGGCGCTGTGCTGTGGCCGACGATCACACTCGGGATGCCGCTGTTCGTCGCTCGGGATCTGGCGCTGCCGATGACCGCGTACGGGACCGTGCTCGGCTGCTACGCCGTGGCGAGCATCGCCGGCAACGTCCTGGGCGTGTGGCTGGCAGCGCGCACGACCCTGCGGCGGCTCTGCGGGACGGCGTGGGCGCTCACCGGCCTGTCGTTCGTGGCGTTGTCCGCGACGACGTCGCTCGCCTGGCTCGCCATCGCGTACGCCGTGGCCGGGTTGGCCATGCCGGTCGGGATCCTGGCGATCAGCACCACGATCGCGGGACTGGACGGCGAGGCCGCGCGCGCGGACCTGTACGCGACCCAGCGCACGCTGATGGATGTCGGCAACCTCGCTGGTGTCGTCGTCGCCGGGTTTGCGCTCGGCATCGGCGCAGGCGCGGCGATCGGTATGGCCGGCGGCGCGCTCGTGCTCGGAGTCGTGGCGGTGCTCGGCGGATGGGTGCGCTCCGATCGGTCGCGGGCCTACCGCGCAGCGGCGAGCAGTGCTTCGAGCCCAGCCCGGTCGGGGAGGCCCGGCGGCCAGACGATGGCGCCGTCACGGACGTAGGCGAAGGCAGCACCCACCGAGCCAACGTCGCAACCGGCGATCTCCGCCCAGGCGAGCCGGTAGATCGCCAGCTGGAGCGGGTCGGCGTCGTGGGCGCGGTTGGTCTTCCAGTCGACGACCTCGTAGCCGTGCCCGGTGGCCCCGTCTTCGGTGCGATACACCGCGTCGATCCGACCCCGGACGACCCGGCCACCGAGGACCAGTGAGAACGGCACCTCGAGCCGATGCGGAACCCGATCCGCGTACGGGCCGCGCTCGAAGGCGACTTGCAGTGCCGCCAGGTCGTCATCGTCGGTGATCGCGGAGTCAGCCGACCCCGGCAGCTCGTCGGGTGCCAGGAGTGGCTGCTGCGCGTAGCGCGCCTCGACCCAGGCATGGAAGCGCGTGCCTCGGCGGGCTGCCGGCTGCGGCGCACGCGGCATCGGCCGGGCCAGCTCACCGGCCAGCCCGTCCGGATCGATCCCCAGTGCGAGCACCTGGGACGCCGACAGCGCGGCCGGCAGGGTGACGTCGTGCGCATGCGCTGACGACGCCTGGACCAGCTCGGCCAGCAGCAGCTCGAGGTCGTGGTCCCAGCCGTCGACGAGCTCTCGCTCGATGTCGGTCAAGAGCTCGTCGTCGGCCAGCCCCCCGTCGACCAGCCCCCCGTCGACCAGCCCGGCCATCGCCGCCCGCACCGCCGCGGCCGACTCCTGCCGTGCCTGGAGCCGGTCCGGGTGGAGCTTGGCCGGCCACGGCACCTCGACCGTTCCGAGGTTGGCGATGACCGGGTTGGTGTCGTCGTCAGCCGGCTCGGCGGCACTCACGACGACCTCGCCGTGACCAGCAACGCATTGGGCGTGCACGACCTGGAAGAACTCCGACGGGCCACGCCTGGTCTTCTGGGTCGGCCCCCACCAGGACGTGGTCGCGACCAGAAGCCGGCGGGCGCGGGTGATCGCCACGTACCCGAGCCGCCGCTCCTCCAGCGCGTCCTCGACCTTGAGCTCGGCCGCGTACGCCGTGAGGTCAAGGTTCGTCCAGTCGGCGACCTCGGGCATCCGGTCCGCGTCGCCGCGCAGCGACACCGGCATGACCTGGGCAGCCTGTGTGTAGCGGCTGCGGCCGCGGGTGGACGGGAAGACGGTCTTGGTGAGCTCGGGCAGGACGACGACGTCCCACTCGAGCCCCTTGGCCCGGTGGACGCTCATGAGCTTGACGCTGTCGCCGAACGTCGGCGTCGGCAGGTCGAGGCCGCCATCCTCCTGCTCGGCGGCAACGAGGTAGGCGAGGAACGAGCCCAGCGTCGACTCGCCGTCGAGATCGCGGAAGCCGGCGGCGACGTCCACGAGCGCCGCGAGGGCGTCTCGCTGCGCCGTACCGCGCGCCGCCTGGGCGACCGCCGCCTCGACGTCGAGCCCGGTCGTGACGATCACTCGGTCGACCAGGTCGACCAGCGCCTCGCCCTGCTGCGACCGCAAGTCGTCGATCTCCGCGGCCAGCCGAGCGAATCGCTCTCGTGCCGCCGAGGAGTACGGCAGGTCACCTGGGTCCTCGACCGCGTCGAGCAAGGAGACGAGCTCAGCCGGGTCACCGTCGGCGACTGCCTTGTCGAGCGCGCGCGCCAGCGCCTGCTCGCCGTCCTCGTCGCGCGGTCGCTCGACGTCGACATGCGCGAGCGCCGCCGCCCGCTGGCCGAGCAGGCGGAGGTCGCGCGGACCGATCCGCCAGCGTGGCCCGGTCAGGATGCGCACCATCGCCGGGTTCGCGGTCGGGTCGTGCACGGCCTGCAGCACCGCCACGACGTCGGCGACGCCGGGCAGCGTGAGCAGGCCCCGCAGCCCGACGACCTCGACCGGGATGCCGGCGGCGGTGAGCCGCTCGTACAACGGAGCGATCACCACGTTCTGCCGGACCAGGACCGCGATCTCACCCCAAGACGGCGCGGTGTCGTCACGGGCGCGCTGCACCTGTTCCACGACGAAGTCGAGCTCCTCGGCGGCGGTCGGAAGGACGCCGCAGCGAACCCAGCCCTGCTCGGGATCGACCTCGGCAGGGACGCGGAGCGGCTGGACGGCGGGGTGCTGGTCGCGGAGCTCGGTGGCGATCGTGTTCGCGAGTTCGAGGAGGCGTCCGCCGCTGCGGTAGCTCACCGGCAGTGCGTACGCCGCCGCAGCCGAGCCGTCCGCACGGGCGAAGTGGACGCCGAAGTCGTCGATGTTCGCGACCGATGCCCCGCGCCACCCGTAGATCGCCTGGAACGGGTCGCCCACGGCCGTCACCGGGTGCCCGTTGCCGAACAGCCGGGTGAGCAGGACCCGTTGCGCGACCGATGTGTCCTGGTACTCGTCGAGCAGCACGACCTTGAAGTCGTCCCGGTACGTGGCGACGACCTCGGGTCGCTCGGAGACGATGCGGGCGGCCAGCGCGATCTGGTCGTCGAAGTCGACGAGGTCGCGGTCGCGCTTGGCTCGGGTGTACGCCTCGACGAGCCGGGTGAGCTCGAGCCGCTGCCGGGCGGTGGAGGCGACCTTGCTGACGTTCTGGGTCTGCTTCGCGGCCCGGTCGACCGAGGCGATGATCTCGAGGTCGCGGGCGCGCACCTGGTCGAGCGTCACGAGGTGCTCGGCCAGCTCGCCCGCGAGGTCGAGCAGCCGCTCGGCGATGAAGTCGGGACCGACCTCGAGCGCGGTGAAATCGCCCTCCACCTCGCGCATCGCCCGCATCGCGAGCATGAACCGCGTGGCCTGGGTGATCAACCGCGAGTCGGGCTCGACCCCGACGCGCAGGCCGTGGTCGCGCACGATCCGCCCGGCGAAGGCGTGGTACGTCGAGACCGTCGGCTCGGCGTCGGCGGGCAGATGGCCCGGCACATTCGGCGCGTTGTCCGGAGCGTTGTTCGACCCGCCGGCATGCCCAGCCGGTGGCGTGACGCCGGCCGCGTCGAGCCAACCCCGGACCCGCGAGCCGAGCTCGGCCGCTGCCTTGTTGGTGAACGTGAGCCCGAGCACACACTCGGCCGGAACCTGCCCCGAGCCGACCAGCCACACGACGCGCGCAGCCATGAGCGTGGTCTTGCCCGACCCGGCGCCGGCCACCACCAGGCCCGGCCCCAGCGGCGCCGTGGCGGCCAGCAGCTGGTCGTCGTCGAGCCGGCGGGGCAGCACGCGCTGGAGGTCCTCCGGCGTCTCGAGCGCGGCCCGTGGGTGCGCGCTCACGAGAGCACCCGCTGCCCGCGCGGATCGGCCGGGCAGGAACGAGTGAACGGGCACGTCCGGCAATGGTCGCCCACGATCGCTGGGAAGTGCTCGTTCGCCACCCGGCGCACAGCGGCGTCGAGCACCTCCTCGGCCGGGTGCGAACCCTGCGGTCCGGCGGCGTCCTGCCTGATGATCTTGGGCCCGGTCATCCGGCTGCCAGCGTCCGCGCGCAGGTAGACCAGCTCGGCGCCGGCCGGCTCGGCCGGGACGACCACGCCGCCGAGGTCGGTGAGCGCGCCGCCCCGCACGGCCATCTGGTAGACCGCGAGCTGCGGGTCCCGGCTGACCCGGTCCTGCGAGTGTGGATTCTTCGTGGTCTTGAAATCCACGATCCACACGCGCCCCTCGGCGTCGAGCTCGACCCGGTCGATGCGGCCGCGGAGCTCGACCGGGCGCCCCCCGATCTCGAGCCGGAACGTGATCGACCGCTCAGCTCCCGCGACCGTGCGGCCGCGGTCGCTCGCGTGCCACTCGAGGAACCGGGCTAGCGCGGCGCGCGCCTGCGACCGCTCCCGCTCGGAGTGCCAGGGGATCTCGAACTCCAGACGCGCCCAGACCGCGTCGACCCGATCGGTGAGGGTCTCGAGGTCGGGCGGCAGCGTGCCGCGCGTCACTGCCTCGGCGAGCGCGTGCACGATCGAGCCGAAGCCGGCCGCTTGGTTCGATCCCGCGCTGCCGCGGGCTTCGGACTCCAAGAACCACTGCAGCGGGCAGGTGCCGAGCTGCTCGAGCGTGCTGCCGCGCAGCCGGATCGGCTCGTCGTCGGTGCGCATCGCGGTGCCGGGGTCGGTCTCGTCGTCGACGCCCCACCACCTGGTCGGGTCGGCCGCGGGAACCAGCCTCCGCCCGTCGGGCGACCTCGCGTCCGCGAGCCGGGCGAGCCGGGTCGTCGCCGCGCGTCGCACGCAGTCGCGGGTCTGCGGGTCGACCGCCACGGACCGGAGGTCGGCGACCAGGTCCGGGATGGTGAGACGGCGATCCGGGCGGGTGCCGGCCACGGTGGCGGCGGCGGCGATGTCGGTGTCGATCGCCGGCCCGCGGAGCTCGGCCAGGAAT
>JACCYY010000179.1 GCA_013696235.1 Sporichthyaceae bacterium
CTCCACGTTGAGGACGCGGTGCAGCCTCGTCATCGCGAGCACGCGGCCGACCGAGGACGGGACCGAGCGGAGCACGAGCCGACGATCCGCGCGCCCGGCACGGCGGTGCGCTGCGACGAGCATGCCGAGGCCGGCGGCGTCGAGCACGGTGACCTTGGCCAGGTCGACGACGAGGTCACCGGCGCCGAGGTCGATCGCGGCCTGGAGCGCTCGGCGCAGCTCGGAGACGGTCGTGGCATCAACCCGAGCGGCCAGCTCGACGACCTGGCTCCCCGGTTCGGGTACTGCGCGCATCGACGCCTCCATGCTCGACCGGCGCTCGCCGGCCCCCGAGCGGACGGCGTTGCTCCTATGAAGACGCACACCAGCGCCGAACGGTTGCCGACACGCCGCAAGGAGTTCGTCCGGCGGTCCAGGACGGGTCAGCTCTCGTACGAGTAGAACCCCTGGCCGCTCTTGCGGCCGAGCGCGCCGGCCGTGACCATCCGCGAGAGCAGAGCGGGTGGGAAGAACTTCTCGTCGGCGGTGTCGGCGTAGATGTTCAGCGCGGCATCGCGCAGGATGTCGACACCCGTGAGATCGGTGGTGGCCAGCGGTCCCATCGCGTGGCCGAAGCCGAGCCGGCACGCGATGTCGATGTCCTCCGGCGACGCGACTCCGCTCTCGGCGAGAGCAACGGCCTCCATGACGAGCGCGCAGATCAGCCGGGTCGTGACGAAGCCGGCCACGTCGCGGTTCACCACGATGCAGGTCTTGCCGACGCCTTCGGCGAACGCGCGGGCCCGGTCGAGGGTCTCGTCGCTGGTGCGATGACCGCGGACCAGCTCGCAGAGCGCCATCATCGGCACCGGCGAGAAGAAGTGCATCCCGACCACCCGCTCCGGCCGCCGCGTCACCGATGCGACCTGGGTGATCGGGATCGCAGACGTGTTCGTCGCCAGCACCGCGTCCTCGCGGGTGACCCGGTCGAGCGCCCGGAACACCTCGTGCTTCGCGTCGAGCTGCTCGAACACCGCCTCGATCACCAGCTCGGCGTCACCAAGGTCCTCGAGATCGGTGGTCGTGGTGATCCGGGCGAGTGCGGCGTCGGCATCCTCGCGGCTCAGTCGGTCCTTGACGACGAAGCGGTCGTACGACGTCCGGATCGTGGTCATCCCGCGCTCGGCGGCAGCTGTGTCGAGGTCCCGGAGCACCACCTCGTGACCGGCCTGGGCGGCGACCTGCGCGATACCCGACCCCATCAGACCGGCACCGACGATGGCGATCTTCGCGGGCATTGGACGTCCTCCGGGTTGGGTGGCACGGCAGGCTTGCCTCAGCGGTAGCTCGGCCGAGCCTAATGGGGCCGCACGGGTCCCGGCTCGACCTCGAACGGGCTAGGGGATCATCGGGTCGGACGAGCAGACTGGTCGGGTGGGTGGCCTGGAAGGGATCTCGTTCGTCGCCGCTCCACTGGTGGGTTTCGTCGTCATCGGCTTTCTCATCCTGGTTCTGCGCTGGGCATTCGGTCGGGGCGGCTCGTTGATCCCCGGACCGGCCCGACGTGGCCCGCCTACCGACTACGGGCTGCTGGTCGAGGTCGCGTCGCCCCGGACCGCCGACGACGCCGACCGCACCGCCCGGCGGCTCACCGCCGCGGGTATACGGGCGACCGTCGCGCCGACCACCGATGGTCGCCGGGTCATGGTGTGGCCCCAGGACGAGGCCCGCGCCCGCGAGGTTCTCGGCTGACCGCTCAGCCCACCGTGACGTCGGCGCCGAGCGCCCGCAGGTGCTCGACGAACCGCGGGTAGCCGCGGTCGATGTGGTGGACCTCGGCCACCCGGGTCGTGCCCTCGGCGACCAGGGCGGCCACGACGAGGCCGGCACCGGCCCGGATGTCGGTCGCCACGACCGGCGCGCCGGAGAGCCCGCCACGACCTCGTACGACCGCGTGCTGGCCGTCGGTACGGATGTCCGCGCCGAGGCGCACCATCTCGTTCACGAAGTTGAACCGGCCGTCGTACACGTTCTCGGTGATCATCGAGGTCCCGATGGCGACCGCCGCCAGCGCGATCATCATCGGTTGCAGGTCGGTCGGGAACCCGGGGTAGGGCAGCGTGACGACGTCGACCGCGTGCGGACGGTCGTCGGCCTGGACCCGGAGCCAGTCGTCGCCGGTGTCGACGCTCGCCCCGCTCTGAACCAAGGTGTCCAGCACCAGACCGAGATGCTCCGGACGGCACCGCTCGACGAGGACATCCCCGCCGGCGGCCGCGGCGGCGATCGCGTACGTGCCGGCCACGATCCGGTCCGGCACGGTCGTGTGGTCGACCGGGCGCAACGACTCGACGCCCTGGATCTCGATCGTCGACGTCCCGGCGCCCTCGACGTGAGCTCCCATCTCCACGAGCAGATCGGCCAGATCCACGATCTCCGGCTCGCGGGCGGCGTTGTCGATCATGGTCGTCCCGCGCGCAAGCACGGCGGCCATGAGCACGTTCTCGGTCGCACCGACGCTCGGGAAGTCCAGGTAGACCGGCGCACCCACCAGACCGTGCGGTGCCCTCGCGATCACGTTTCCGTGCTGGTTGGCGAGGTCGGCGCCGAGCACCGCCAAGCCGGAGAGGTGCAGGTCGACCCCCCGCGACCCGATGGCATCTCCGCCGGGCAGCGCCACCGACGCCTCGCCACAACGAGCCAGGAGCGGGCCGAGAACGCAGAACGACGCGCGCAGCCGACGCACGCGCTCGTAGGAGGCCGTGGTTGCCAGCCGCGCCGGGACGTCGATCACCAACACGTCGTCGGCGCGCTCCACCTGGCAACCGAGGCTCTCGATCAGTCCGCCCATCCAGACCACGTCGAGGATGTCCGGCACGGCGCGCAGGATGGTGCGGCCCTCGGCCAGGAGCGCAGCGGCCATGAGCTTGAGCGCGCTGTTCTTCGCCCCGGAGATCTCCGTGGCCCCCGACAGCCGCCGCCCGCCGGTCACCGTGATGTGGTTCACCCGGCGCATCGTACGGATCCGCGGCCATGTCCTCGTACGCTCGTCCCATGGTTGTTCTCAGCAAGATCTACACCCGTACGGGTGACGCCGGCACGACCCGGCTCGGCGACAACACCGAGGTGGCCAAGACCGACGCCCGGCTCGCCGCGTACGCAGAGGTCGATGCCGCCGGCGCGGCGATCGGCGTCGCGCTCGCCGCCGGTCAGCTGCCCGCCGACATCGCCGTCCTGCTGGTCCGGGTGCAGCAGGACCTCTTCGACGTCGGAGCGGACCTGTGCACGCCGGTCGTCGAGGACCCGGAGTACCCGCCGCTGCGGGTCGAGCAGCCCTACATCGACCGGCTCGAGACCGAGTGCGACCGCTGGAGCGAGGGACTCCCGACGCTCCGGAGCTTCGTGCTGGCCGGCGGCACCGCGGGTTCGGCCTTCCTGCACGTCGCTCGGACGGCAGTCCGGCGGGCCGAGCGGGACGCCTGGGCGGCGATGGCCGCGCACGGCGACTCCATGAACCCGCTCGCCGCGAAGTACCTCAACCGGCTCTCGGACCTGCTCTTCATCCTCAGCCGCGCGGCAAACCTGCCCGAGCACGGCGGCCCCGGCGACGTCCTCTGGGTGCCTGGCGCGAACCGCTGACCGCCGCCGGTTGGCATGGGGCCACCCCGTGCCAAGAGGTCCAGCACTGGGTGGCCCGGTGCCAGACGGACCGTGGCGCTCAGACGATGCCGACGTTGCGGCCGGGCGGTCCGGCTTCGAGCCAGGCGACAAAGCCGGTGACTGCCTCGACGCTCATGGCGAGATCGACCTCGGACCCGGCCTCGGTGCACTCGAGGATGACGTGGCCGCTCATGATCGCCAGCGTCTCGGGGTACTCCGGCTCGCGCCGACCGACGA
>JACCYY010000206.1 GCA_013696235.1 Sporichthyaceae bacterium
CGACTGACCGGCTGGTAACCTGGCCCGTCCTCGGGCCCCCGTAGCTCAGGGGATAGAGCATCGGCCTCCGGAGCCGTGTGCGTAGGTTCGAATCCTACCGGGGGCACCAGAAACGTCGTCTTTGAAAGCTGCGACACGTGTCGCAATTTGTTCGCGGTGGCCACCTGCTGCCAGGTCGGGGTCGGCAACGTGCGCAGGTAGTCGGCGTTGACGTCGACCCGACGGCCAACTCCGTCGGCCGTGACGGCGACGTCCCGGCCGTGGTCGGTGACCTCGTCGCCGAGCAGGGTGCGGAAGGTTCGGCGAGCGTGGAACGCACACTGTCCTCGTCGACGTAGATGGCCGAGAAGAACGACTGGTTGAACAGCCTGCGAACGTGGCTGGTAGGCGGCATCGCCAGGACCGGTCAGCGCGAGCGCGCCCAGCATGACGCCGAACGTGGCGCCGCTGCCGGCACGACTGATGGGCGGGCCGGACATCCGATCAGCGGATCCGCGCACTCACCGGATCGTTGAGGACACCGTCCCCACTGTCCTGGACCTGGCCCGCCGCGCGTTTCATGCCCTGACCGCTAGCCGCCCGGAAACCTGGATCTGCACCCGACCGGCAGCTTGGCGCTCGCCAGCTGCGACCTGGTCGGTCGACGGTGGCGCGTTGGCTCGCCTGAGGCACCGGGTGCTGACCCTGCCTCGCTGGTGTTGTTGATCATGGTGGGCGCGGTCGTGGTGGGCGCGTGGTGGCCGTGTAAGCGGCGGCCCCGTCGAGACGATCGAAGGCGAATCCGATTGAGAGCCGTCGAACGCGAGCGGCCTCGCTGAGTGAGAGCCCTCTCACCCGGTCTTCACCGTACGTTCATCAATTCGTTCAACGCTGTTCGGATTCGGACTCGAGCTCGGTCCGGACTTCGGCGGCGGCGGGACGTGTGTGATGGCGAGAGTTCTGGTGGTCGAGGACGAGGCGCGCATCGCCGGGCTGATCGCGAAAGGTCTGCGGGCGGCTGGTCATGAGGTTCTGGTCGCTGAGGACGGCGAGCTCGGACTGTTTCTGGCCGCCGCCGACGACGTGGATGCTGTCATACTCGATCTCGGTCTGCCCGGCCGCGACGGCCTCGAGGTGCTAGGGGCGTTGCAGGTACTGCGTCCGGCCGTCCCGGTCATCGTACTCACCGGATACGACGATCCGGAGCACCGCGCGATCTGCCTCGCCTCGGGTGCGGCGGCGTACGAGACCAAGCCGTTCTCGACCCGGATGCTCGTTGAACGGGTTGACCAGCTGGCGATGGCGGCGCGGCGATGACCGGGCGGGTGTGGATCCTGACCGATCGTCGTTACCTGAAACAACGGATGCCCACCGCGCTGGCCGACGCGCTGCGGGACCGGACCGGGATCGAGGTCCGGGTGGTTCAGACCGATGGACGGGTCAGCGAAGTCGGCGGGCTGGACGGGTTCACGCCGCAGCGCGGGGATGTCGTGGTGCCGCGAACCCGGCATCCGTACGCGCTCTGGCTGCTGAGCCGGGCTGAGCTGGCCGGGGTTGCGTCGCTGTCCAGCAGCAGCGCGATCGCGGGTGTGCGCGACAAGCCACAGGCCGCCCTGGTACTGGCCGCAGCCGGCGTTCCGACACCGTGCACGTTCGTGGCGGACACGCCAACATCGCTGCGCAGCCTGCCGCGGTCGGTGTTCCCGCTGCTGCTGAAACCGCCGCTCGGTGACAACGCCGAAGGGATCATCCGGGTCGACGAGCCGGACGAGCTGGAGCGGCTCGGGTGGCCGCACGGCATGGTTCTCGCCCAGTGCTATGTCGACGTCGCCGGGGTCGATCTGAAGATCTACGGTGCCGGCGACCAACTGTGGGCGGTCCGGCGCAGGTCACCGCTGCTACCGGCGGGCGGCTTCGATGACGCGGTGCCGGTCCCGGTTGACGGCAGGCTGCGCTCGATCGCCCGCGCCTGCCAGGAGGCGTTCGGCTTGGCAGCCTTCGGTCTCGATGTGCTGCCCTCACCCCGGGGGCCGCTGGTGGTGGATGTGAACGACTTCCCGAACTACACCGGTGTGGCCGAGGCCACCGAGGTTCTCGCCGAGGTGGTCAGGTCATATCTGGGCGTCGGGGTCGCGGCATGACCGGCCGGTCAGTGTTGGTGCTGCTTGGTCGCCAACCAGGCCCGCTGTCGCTGCTGCCTGCGGTGGTGACACACCTGAGAGTCGCCGATGCCGCGGTCGAGGTCCGCGTCATCGACGACCGGGCCGACCCGCGGCACGCCACGGCCGGTGCAGCGGTCATCGTGATCAAGCACCTGGCGGACCACCAGCTCGACGCGCTGGCCACGACCGGCGCGCCTTGCTGCAACCCGGCTGGTGCCGCGTTGACCGCGGCCGACCGGATCTCCACCTGGCTTGCTCTGCGCCGGGCCGGCGCACCGGTTCCGGACGCGCGAATCGCACAGAGCATCGACGAGCTGCGCGCCCTCGCGGCGGTTCGAGCGGTGGTGGTGAAGACCGCTCGGGGCAGCCGCGGATCCGGAATCCTGCACATGACCCCGGCCCAGCGGTTCGTGTCGGTGCCGCTGCCCGGTCCGTGGCTGGTGCAGGAGCGAGTGGCCTCCGATGGCTGGGACCGCAAGCTGTACGTGACCGGTGAGGAGGTCAGGGGTGTGCTGCGCCGGTGGCCAGCCGACACGCTCGCCGACAAGCTCGGTAACCCGATGGAGGTGACCGCCGACCTGGCCCGGGTCGCGGTTTCAGCCGGTGAGGCCCTCGGTCTGCACGTGTACGGGGTGGACGTTCTGGTTGGCCCAGACGGCCCGACGGTCGTCGATGTCAACCCGTTCCCCGGCTTCAAGGGAGTGCCCGTCGCGCCGGCGCTGGTGGCCGCGCACCTGCTTTCGCACGTCCGCCGGGAGGTGCCGGCATGCGCGTCGTAATCGTCGGGGCGGGCAAGCTCGGGTGCGGCTATCTGGCCCCACTGTTTCGGGTGCACGGCCACCAGGTCGTGCTCGGCTGCCGCACCGACGAGACCGCGCGCCGCATCCTCACGAGTGGTGGGTCATGGCGGGTCAGGGTCACCGGCTCGGACGAGCCCGACGCCGGCACGGTGTCCGGAGTGCGTCCGGTCGTGGTGGGCCGGCCCGAGTTCACCGCCGCGGTTGCCGTCGCCGACCTCGTGGTCACCAGCGTCGGCGTCGGCAACGTCGAGTCGCTAGGGAATCCGCTCGCCACCGCGTTCGCCGCGCGCACCCGCCCGATCGACGTGTGGGTGGTGGAGAACGCCGACTGCGCGCCGACGCTGGCCGCGGCCACGCTGGCGGCCGCAGCCGCGCACGGGTTGCGGCTGCCGAGCGTCACGATCGCCGGCGCGGTCGCTACTGTCGCGGTGAGCCGCGGCTCGTGGCTCGATCAAGGGACCCCGGAGTTCGTCGGCGACCACTACCGCCGACTCACCGTCGACGGGGCGGCGGCGCTGGCGCGGCGACCCGCTCTCATCGGGGTGAACTACTCCAGCCAGTACCTCGCCCGCCTGCACGAGAAGCTGTTCGTCTTCAACTCCGGTCACGCGCTGACCGCGTACCTGGGATGGCTGCGCGGGCACCGAACGGTGGCGCAGTCGATCACCGACCCGTTCGTTCGGCCGCTGGTCGCCGGCGCATTGCTGGAGGCCCGGCGAGCGATCTTGGCGACCTACCCGCGGCTGGTCCCTGACCGTGGCGTCGATCAGGTCATCGACGTGCACGCGCCGGTCGCCGAGGCGCTGGCCCGGTACGCCGACGCCGAGCTCGCCGACCCGGTGCAGCGCGTGGCCCGAGATCCAGTGCGCAAGCTCGGGCCCTGCGATCGGCTCCTGGGCCCGGTCGCGCTGATGCGCGCCCTCGGTGGTCCGCCACCGGCCCATTTTGCGTTGGGCGCGGCGGCCGCTCTGCTGTACGGCTTCCACGACGGCCAGGTGCTCGCCGCCGACGCCCAAGCGGCGAGTCTGCGGAGCGACCTGGATCGCGAGGGACTGACGCCGGTGCTCCAACAGGTCTGCGGCCTACACGCCGACGACGAGTTCGCCCAGGCAGTGGCCAGTCGCTACCGGGGTTTCGTCTTCCTTGACGACGGGGTGCGATTCCCGCCCGCACGCCCCGGCTCACCGAGCTCGTGAACCGTCGACGTGGGCCTCGGGTCGCCGCCCTGGTCGAGGCCGGTACCGCGCCTGGCCGCAATCCCGTCCTGCGCGGCCTGGCCGAGGTGCTCGCCGGGCACGGCGTCGCCCTGGACCTCGTCGACGCGACCGTGCCCTGGCTGGTGAACGCGGGCACCCACGACACCGCTGGCGGGGGGCCGGAGGCGGATCTGTGGCTGCTCAAGGGCGACCACCCGGCCGTGCTCGCCCGGGCCGGGATCCTCGCCGACGGCGGCGCGCGCTGCCTCAACGACTACGACCGCACGGCGCGGGCGGCCGACAAGTCCCGCGCGCTGGCGATCTTGCACCGGGCCGGTGTCGCGGTACCGGCCACCCTCGCCGTCGCAGACGGCGACTCGGTCGCGCATCTGCTGGAGCACGCCGACGGCCCGCGTTTCGTCAAGCCATTGCGCGGAGCGCACGGCGTCGGGGCCGGCTTGCTCCACCCAGGTCAGCGGCCGCCCGTGGCTGTCGAGGGACCGTGGTTGGTGCAGGAGGTCGTGACCGGTGACGGGCTCGACGTCAAGGTGTACGGCGTCGCGGAGCGGTGCGCGGTGCGGCGCAGCGTGTTCTCGCCGGGATGTCTGGACGGCACCAGGATTCCCGACCATCGGCCCGACCCCGCCCTGGTGCGGACCGCGATCGCCGCCGCGCAGGCGCTGGAGCTGACCTGCTGGGGGGTCGACCTGCTGATCGGAGTGGACGGTCCGGTCGTGGTCGACGTCAACGCCTTCCCGGGCTACCGCACCGTGGGCGATGCCCCGAGTTGGCTCGCCGACGCGGTGCTCGGTGAGCTGCCCACCCGGGCCAGGAGGACAGCGTGAGGGTGCGCCGGTCGGCGCCGGTGCGCGCGGTCGTGGTGGAGTCCTTCACCACTCGGCTCGGCTTCGGCATGGTGACGTTCGGGTTGCCGCTGTACGCGCTCGAGCTGGGCTTCTCGCTGACCCAGATCGGCGCGCTGATCGGCGCCAAGGCGCTCATCGAGCCGGCCGTGAAGCCGTGGATCGGCCGGCTGGTGGATGCCCGCGGTCCCCGGCTTGGCTACCTGACGGCCGTCATCGTACGGTTCCTCGCCTCCCTGCTGCTCCTCGTCGCCAGCACACCGCTCACTCTGTTCGGGGTCCGGTTGCTCCAAGGCGCCGCCTCGGCCGCCCGCGACCCGGCCTCCATCGGGGTCATCGCCGCGACCACCAGCACCCGCCTCGGGCGCACCTTCTCACTCAGCATCGGCGCCAAGGACCTCGGCAACATCAGCGCCGGCGCCGCCGCCGGGCTCGTCCTCGGCACCACCGGATCGTTCACCGTGCTCTGGGCGATCGTGGCCGGGCTGGCAATGCTGCCACCGCTGATCGTCTGGCTATGGATACCAGCCGACCTACGGCTGAACACAGCACCCACCCCGCCCACGCCAGACCGTCCGCGCCGGGGTCTCACCGTTCCGATCGTGCTGCGTGACCGACGGCTGCGACTCCTGGCCACCTTCGGGCTACTGGCCGGTGCCACCGCCCACATGACCCACGGCATGTTCCAGGTGCTCGCCGTCACCATCGGCGGGGTGTCTCCCACCCAGCTTGGCCTGATCTACACCGGCTCCGCGCTCGCGCTGCTCGTGGTCGGCCCGCTCGCCGGCTGGCTCGCCGACCGACACGGACCCGGCCCACTCTCCGGCGCCCGCGGGATCGCCAACGCAGCATCGTCGCTGACCTACCTGCTGGCACCCGCCTTCGGCGGGCTGCTGGCCGGCCGACTGGTCGACGACATCGGCAAGGCAGCGTTCCGTCCCACCTGGGGCAGTTTGATCGCCGCCGCCTCGCACCGGCACCCCGGTCGCGGCGGCCGGGTGATCGCCGGCCTCGACACCGCCCTCTCCATCGGCGAAGCCCTCGGGCCGCTGCTCGCGGCCCTGCTGTGGGACGTGTGGGGACTCGCTGCCTTCCTCGGCACCCGCATCGTGCTCGGCGTCGGCACCGAGCTGCTGATAACCCGACGGCTGAGGACACTCGAGCGCGCCGGACGCGCAGAGGCACCCACCATTCCTACCGACACCAACCGATGCAGCATCGAGGCGCTCCCATGAGCCTCGCCAGTCTCAGTCCCCGGCACCGGCACCGAGGGCTAGGAACAACGAACGGAGGGCTCGTGTGGCGTCGACGGCGGCCAGCGCGTTGTTCATCGGCACATTGCCGGCGGCGGTGACGAGGAACGCGCCGGCAAGGTATGCAACGCTGCCGATCAGGGTGGAGAGCGAACCCTCGTCGCCCCAACTCATGATCGCGACGACCGCCGTCGCCAGGGACAGCAGTGTAGTCCCGAGGAACGCGCCGAGGAACAGTGGGTTGATCACCGCGACGTTGACTCGACTGCATGGCCGCGATGCCCTGCGCCGCCGGGAAATGCCCGAGCGCCGGCATGATCCCGGTCGAGAATGCGTAGAACACACCGG
>JACCYY010000209.1 GCA_013696235.1 Sporichthyaceae bacterium
GCGCCGGGGAGCTACGGCGAGCTGAGTGCGGCCCGCATGGCCGTCAGCGGTGCCGGGCGGCCGGTCATCAGCTCGACCTGCCGGCCCGCCTGCTGGAGCAGGAGATCGAGCCCGCCGATGACGGTCCGGCCTGCCTCCGCGTACGCGCCCGCGAGCGGCGTCGGCCAGGGCACGTAGGTCCAGTCGACGTAGGTGCCCGGTCCCGCCACCACCTCGCTCGCCAGCCAGTCGACCGCGCCCGGCGGTGTGGTGTCGATCACGAGATCAGCGGCCAGCCCGGACCGACGCGCGGACGGGTCGGCCATCGACCCCATCTCGACCTGCACCGGCAGGTCCAGCGCAGCCAGGACCGCCGCCCGTACCGGGTCCCGGACCAGCACCAGCACCTGCACCCGGTCCACGCCGTTGGCGAGGGCCCAGATCGACGATCGGGCGGTGGCCCCGCCGCCGAGGACGCACGCGGTACCCCCCGGCGCCACGCCGACGTCGGCCAGCGCGAGGCGCAGCCCGCGCGCGTCGGTGTTGTGCGCGACCCAGCCGTCATCCCGGCGTACGAGCGTGTTCGCCACGCCCGTCCTCCGGGCCACCCCGTCGGCATCGTGAGCGCACGCGAGTGCGGCCACCTTGAGCGGTCTGGTGAGCGACAACCCGACCCACTCGGGGCCGAGGCCGGCGACAAAGCCGGCGAGCCCGGCCTGGTCCACCTCGACCGCGTCGTAGGACCAGGCGAGGCCCAGCGCGGCGTACGCGGCCCGGTGCAGCGCCGGCGAGCGTGAGTGCGCGACCGGCGACCCGAGCACCGCGCACCGGCGACGACCGCCGGCCCCGGCCAAGGGCTCAGCAGCGCCGCTCAGCACAGGTCGCTGTCCTGGCAGTACTGCTGGAGGAGGGTGACGTTGGCCTGGTGCTCCTCGGGTGTCCGGGCGAACCGGGTCTCGCCGGTGTCGAGGTTCACCGTGACGAAGTAGCGCCAGTCCCCGGCGGCAGGCGCGAGTGCGGCGATCATCGCCTCCTCGCCGGGCGAGCCGATCGGTCCGGGCGGCAGGCCCGCCGCCCGGTAGGTGTTGTACGGGCTGTCGATCTCGCGCTCCTCGTCGGTGGTGAAGACGTCGCCGGCGGTCCCGACCGCGTAGTGCACCGTCGAGTCCATCTGGAGCCGCATCCCGGCAGCGAGGCGGTTGAAGATCACTCGGGCCACCCGCGGCCGGTCCTCGGCCCGTGACGCCTCCGCCTCGACGATGCTGGCGACGGTCACCGCCTCCAGCGGGGAGATCTGCAGCGCCGAAGCCCCCGCCTCGAGCGACACGTCCGTCGCGGCCTGGCCGAACCGGGTCACCGTCGCCGTCAGCACCTCAGCGGCTGTGGCGTCCGGCTCGAACTCGTAGGTCGCCGGGAAGATGAATCCTTCGAGCTTGCCACCGGCGTAGGCCGGGAGCCCGATCGTGGCCGCGTCCGCGGCGGCCGCTTCGAGCTCGGGCACGGTGACCCCTGCGCCGGTGGCGAGGCGGGTCAGCGCTTCCTCGAGCCGCAGCCCCTCGGGCAGGGTGACCAGCTCGACGAGCCGGTTCGCGGCGTCCACCAGGACGGCGAGCGCGCCGGCAGCGGACATCTCGAGCCGGAGCTCGTAGGTCCCGGGCTGGATCCCGATGGCCGCCGGGTTACCCGCGGCCGCGTCGATGAAGGCGTCCTGGGTGGCGACCACCCCAGCGTCGGCGAGGGTCGCGCCGATGGTGGTGACGCTGTCGCCCGCGGCGACCTGGACGCTCACCGCGCCGGTGCCGGGCCCGGCGAAGTCCTCCGGGCCGCCACCGTCAGGAAGGATCCCGCTGAGCGCGTTGCGGCCGAAGTAGGCAGCCGCCCCGATCAGGCCGACGACGACCGCCAGGGCGATGAAGGTCGCCAGCGCGCTGTGGCCACGACGGCGACGGACCTGGCGGGTCGAGGCCCGGGTGTCCGGCGTGCCGAGACCGAGCTGGCTCACGCTTCTCCTCGCTTGGGTCGGGACGGGCACTCGGTGCGGTCGGGCTCCGACCGGGTTCGGACGTTGCTCGGGTCACTCACTCCATCTGGACGGTCTCGCCGGCCGGTCTCCCGAGGGACCGCTCGGTGTCGAGGGCTGCTTGCAGGATCGCTGCGGCGGCCACCTGGTCGACGACCGCCCTCGCCCGGCGCCCGTCGACGCCGGCCTTCCGCAGGCCCCGCGCCGCGGCAACCGTCGTGAGTCGCTCGTCCACGAGGCGCACGTGGACCGGGGCGACCCGGACGGCCAAGGTCACAGAGTAGTCACGAACCGATCTCGCGCTAGGGCCTTCCGCGCCCGACATCGAGAGCGGGAGGCCTATCACGACCTCGATTGCGGCCAGCTCGCGCACGATCTCGGCGATCTCGTCGAGGTCGCGAGCGCCCCGGGCGACCGTCTGGAACGGCGTGGCGAGGAGGCCGGACGGGTCGCACGTGGCGATCCCGATCCGCACGGTGCCGACGTCGATCCCGACGCGTACGCCGGAGCGCACCCAGGGTCAGCTTCCGCCGGTGACGCGCTGGCCCACGAGGTGCTCCACCGCGGCCAGGGCCTCGACGACCTTCGACGGGTCCCTCCCACCGCCCTGGGCGACGTCGTCCTTGCCGCCACCGCCACCACCGAGGGCAGCGGCAGCGACCCGGACCAGGTCACCGGCGCGCAACCCCCACGAGCGGGCGGTCTCGTTGACTGCCGCCACGACGACGGGGCGGTCGCTCGTGACGGTCACGGCCGTGACGACCACCGGTCGATCACCGGTGATCTTTGCGCGGACGTCGAGGGCGAGGCGCCGGAGATCGTCCGGGCTGGTCCCGTCGGGCGCCCGGTGGCCGACGAACGCGACGCCGTACACGTCGGTCGGCGCAGCCGCCAGCGCCCCGGCCTGGGCCAGGACGGTGTCGCTGCGCATCGACTCGATGTCCCGCTCGGCGACCCGGAGCCGCTCGACGATGCCCGCCACCCGGTCGGGCAGGTCGTCCGGCCGGGTCTTGAGCAGCTCGCTCACCTGGTGCACGAGCACGCTCTCGCGGGCGAGGAACTCGTACGCATCGGTTCCGACGAGGGCTTCCACGCGCCGGATGCCGGCCCCGATCGACGCCTCGCCGAGCAGCTTCACGACGCCGAGCTGGCCGGAGCGCTGCGCGTGCGTGCCGCCGCACAGCTCGCGGGCCCAGTCGCCGACGGAGATCACCCGGACCTCGTCGCCGTACTTCTCCCCGAACAGTGCCATCGCACCGAGCTCGCGGGCCTCGGCCTGCGTCATGACGCTGGCGTGCACCTCGAGGTCGTCGACGAGCACAGCGTTCACGGTCTGCTCGACGTCGCGCAGCACCGAGGCGGGCACTGCCTGGGTGTGGGTGAAGTCGAACCGGAATCGGCCCGGCGCGTTCTCCGAGCCGGCCTGGGTGGCGGTCTCGCCGAGGACGTCGCGAAACACCTTGTGCACCATGTGCGTCGCGGTGTGCGCCCGGGAGATCGCCCGTCGCCGCTCGACGTCGACCTCACCCACTGCCGCGGAACCGACTGCCACGGAACCGGTGAGCACGCGAGCCCGGTGGACGACGAGGCCACGGATCGGGGTCTGGACGTCCCGCACCTCGACCTCCGCGTCGCCGACCCGGACGATGCCCCGGTCGGCGAGCTGGCCACCGGCCTCGGCGTAGAACGGCGTGCGGTCCAGCACCAGCTCGACCTCGGTGCCCTCGCCGGCCTCGGTCACCTGCTGGTCGTCGACCACCAGACCACGGACGACCGCGTCGGTGATCACCTCGCGGTAGCCGGTGAACTCCGAGGGACCGGCTGAGTCGAGCACTCCGCGGTACACGCTGAGATCGACGTGCCCGGTCTTCTTCGAGCGGGAGTCGGCCTTGGCGCGGTCTCGCTGCTCGGTCATGAGCTGGCGGAAGCCGACCTCGTCCACGGCAACGCCCTGCTCGGCGGCCATCTCGAGGGTGAGATCGATCGGGAATCCGTACGTGTCGTGCAACGCGAACGCTCGCTCGCCGGACAACGTGGTCTCGCCCTGCGCCTTGGTCGTCCGGACCGCCGTGTCGAGGATCGTGGTGCCCGCGACCAGCGTCCGCCGGAAGGCGTCCTCCTCGCCGGTGATGACCTGCTCGATCCTCGGGTAGGCGGTCTCGAGCTCGGGGTAGGACCGCGCCATCCGGTCCTTGGCGACCACGAGCAGCTCACCCATGGTCGGGTCCTCGACGCCGAGCAGGCGCATCGAGCGCACCGCCCGGCGGATGAGTCGACGCAGGACGTATCCACGGCCCTCGTTCGCCGGCGTGACACCGTCGTTGACGACCATGAGCGCGCTGCGGACGTGGTCGGCGACCACGCGCAGCCGCACGTCGGCCTCGTGGTCCCCGCCGTATCGCACCTGCGCCACCTCGGCGGCGCGGTCGAGCACCGGGCGGATGTCGTCGATCTCGTACATGTTGTCGACGCCCTGGAGCAGGTACGCGACGCGCTCCTGACCCATCCCGGTGTCGATGCTCTGCGCCGGCAACGGGCCAGCGACGTCGAAGTCCTCCTTGCTGCGGACAGCGCTGAGGGCCTCCTGCATGAAGACGAGGTTCCAGAACTCGAGGTAGCGGTCCCCCGCCTTCTCGACGTCGCCCTCCGGGCCGTGCGCGGACCCGCGGTCGAGGAGGATCTCCGAGCACGGCCCGCCCGGGCCGGGCACACCCATATGCCAGTAGTTGTCCTTCTTGCCCAGGCGCACGATGCGGTCGTCCGGCAGTCCGGCGATCCGCTTCCACAGCCCGACCGATTCCTCGTCGTCGTGGTAGACGGTGACGAGGAGGTCCCGCTCGGGGAAGCCGAAACCGCCGTCGGCCTGCGAGCCGGTGGAGAGCTCCCACGCATACTCGATGGCCTTGTCCTTGAAGTAGTCGCCGAACGAGAAGTTGCCGTCCATCTGGAAGAACGTTCCGTGCCGGGTGGTCTTGCCGACCTCTTCGATGTCCAGCGTCCGGACGCACTTCTGGACGCTGACCGCGCGCGGCCACGGCGCCTGCTGCTGCCCGAGGAAGTACGGCATGAACGGGACCATGCCGGCCACCGTGAACAGCAGCTGCGGGTCGTCGGACGGGAGCGGAGCGGATGGGACCTCGGCGTGATCACGCGAGACGAAGTGGTCGAGGAAACGTCGGCGGATCTCAGCCGATTCCATCAGGTAGGCCTCACCGACCGTGCCGTCCGGTCGAGGATGCAGCTGTGGTGTCCGGGTCCGCCGGGGTGTCCTGAACGCCGAGCGCGTCGAGCATCTCGTCCTCGCGCTCGGCCATCGCCACGCGCACGTCGTCGGCGAACTCGCGAACGGTGTCGCCGAGGCCGGACACCGCGTTGGCAAGTCCCTTCGGTGTGTACGCCTCGGCGGTCTTGGTGATCCGGCGGACCACGGTCACGCCGGCCGCCGCCCCGATGCCGAGCCAGAACAGCCGCTTCATCGGGTGCCTCCCCGCCGGCTGGACCTCATCTCGGCCTTCACCCGCTTGCCGACCTCGCCCTTGCGCCGCGCGCTGAGCGCCTTGCGCACGCCGTACGAGAAGGCGGCCAGCCGGACGACCGGTCCGCCGAGCGTCGCGGCGAAGATGCCGGACAACGCTGCGACGTTGCTCGTGACCTGCTGGGCGTTGGCCGTGATCGCGTCGACACGGGTGAGCTGCGCGTTCGCGGACGTGACGGTGCTGGTCACCTCGCCGAGCAACGGCGTGGTGCCGTCGGCGACTCCGCGGACGAGACGCGAGGTCTCGTCGAGCGTGCGGCCGAGCTTGACCAGCGGAACCGCCAGGAAACCAACCAGCAGCACGAACGCGACAGCGGCGATGAGCCCCGCGATCTCTCCTGCAGACAACTGCCTCACGCTCTCCTTCGAAGACGATCAGGGTGGTGTGCGCAGGCGGCCGCGCCGCTCGCAGCGGGATCGACCCTATCGCGGGCACCCGTCGCAGCCGCCAGACCATCAGTCACGGTCCAGCGGAGGTTCGTCAGGCGGTGCGGGCCTGATCAATCGACCAGAGCCGGCGGCGCTCCTCGGGGGTCAACCCGCCCCACACGCCGAACGGCTCGCGCGTCCGGACCGCGTACGTGGCGCAGGCGTCCACCACGGGGCAGCTCCGGCACACGGCCTTGGCCACCCGCTCGCGGGCGAGCCGCCGCAGGCCGCGCTCGGCGTCCGGGGCGAAGAAGACCTTGGTGTCGACGTCGCGGCACGCCGCTACGAGTTGCCAGTCCCACGCTTCTGCCACAGGCTGAGGGAGCTGCCTCGTGTCGGCCATGTGTGCACTCCTCGGTCTCGACAACGGTGGTCCGCCGGATGCTCGAGCGCGCCCGGACGTTTTCGTTCGCTCCTTGTCCTTCGGACCGTCGAGGCAGTTCGGATTGCTCCGATCCTGAATCCAGAGCTCTCGCCGCGTCGGATGGCTGCGTGGTTCAGCCGCGCGAGGGCGGTCGGGCCAGCGCCAGCTGGCTCACCCCCAGGTACCCGGACCGGAAACCGGCCTCCGAGTAGGCCAGGTAGAGCTCCCAGAGCCGGCGGAACGGCTCGTCGAACCCCAGCGCGGCGACCTGGTCCCAGCTCTCGAGGAACTGGGTGCGCCACTGCTTGAGCGTCTCGACGTAGTGCAGGCGCAGGTCGCGCCGCTCAGCGACGTAGAGCGAGGTGTGCGCGGCGAGGTTCGCCTCGATCGCGTCCAGCGACGGGATCAAGCCACCGGGGAACACGTACTTCTGGATCCAGCCGTACGCGTTGCGGGTGGCCAGCATCTGGTCGTGGGGCATCGTGATGGCCTGCAGGCCGGCGCGCCCGCCCGGCTTGAGCAGCCGGTCCACGGTCGCGAAGTACTCCGGCCAGAGCTTCGGCCCGACCGCCTCGACCATCTCGACGCTCACCACCGCGTCGTACGTGCCGGTGAGGTCGCGGAAGTCCAGGTGCAACAGCTCGACGCGGTCGTCAAGCCCGGCCTCGGCCACCTTCCTCCGGGCCAGCGCGAGCTGCTCCCCGGAGAGGGTCGTGCTGGTGACGGTGGCTCCGCGCTGGGCGGCGCGGATCGCGAGGAACCCCCAGCCGGTTCCGATCTCGACCACGGACATGCCCGACCGCACGCCGGCGAGGTCGAGGATGCCGTCGACCTTGCGCACCTGGGCGGCGGCGAGGTCGGTGGCGCCCGGGAGGGTGAGGTCGTCGGGGAACCAGCCCGACGAGTAGGTCATCGTCTCGTCGAGGAACGAGGCGAACATGTCGTTGGACAGGTCGTAGTGGCGCTCGATGTTGCGACGGGCACCCGGCTTCGTGTTCTTGTCGCCCACCGGGATCCGCGGCTCCACGTAGCGCCGGAGCCACTGCACCGGCCGCGGGACGATCGACCGGATGCGCTCGGCGAACGGGGTCAGCAGGTCCGCGAGGTCCGTGCCGGGTGCGGCTTCCCAGTCGCCGGCGATGTAGGCCTCGCCGAACCCGATCTTGACGTCTGCGCCCATCCGGGAGAGGAACGCGTCGGGTCGGACGACCCGCATCGTCGGCGCGTACGCGTCGCCGGTGCCGAGCACCTTGCCGTCGGGCATCTGCACGCGGACCGGCAGTCCACGCAGCGCATGCGCCATGACGCCCGCGGCCACCGTCGCACGCACCGAGCTGCGCGGGGCGGGCGGAACGACGGACCGGTGCACGCGAGTCGGCTCGGTGAGCGTCATCGGACCCCCTCCTGGTGGTGGTGCGGGCGGCGCGGCACGATCGGCAGGCGGCGGAGCCACAGCCGGATGCCGTGCCAGTGGATCGCAGCGACGACACGCTGCGGCATGAGCGGGTGGCGGGCCGCAGCGCGGGCCAGGGCGCCGCGGGTGGCTGGTTCAGCCCGGCCGCGGAACGTCGCGGTGAAGAGCAGCTCGCCGTGCTGGCGGAGCACGATGCTCACCCCGACGTCGCCGCCGTCGAGCCTGAAGCGCATGTCGTACGTGCCCTCGACGGTCACGAACGGCGAGACGTAGAACGCCTTGTCCGTGCGCGCCTGACCGTTCTCGTCGAGCTCGAGCAGGTAGCAGTGCCGCTCGCCGTAGGTGTTGGACACCTCGGCGACGACGCAGGCCAGCTCGCCGTCCGGCCGGATGCACCAGTACACGGTCAGCGGGTCGAAGACGTACCCGAACGAGCGCGCGTTGGCGAGCATGAGGATGCGGCAGCCGGCCAGGTCGACGCCCTCGGTGCTCGCGTACGTGGTGAGGTTGTCCCGGATCGACCGGGCGGGGTCGCCGAGGTGGTCGGACGAGCGGAACGACGCGAGGGCGCTCCAGAGCCCGGACA
>JACCYY010000253.1 GCA_013696235.1 Sporichthyaceae bacterium
CGACGCTGCCAGAGGTGAGCTCGAACCCCGACTGGTGGCAGTACCAGGTCTCGGTGCCGTCCTCGTGCCGGATGATCGTCTTGTTGCCGTACCCGCCCTCGTACTCCGCCGAGATGATCTCGCCGGCAGACATCGCGTAGATCGGGGTGCCAGAGGCGGCGGCCATGTCGAGGCCGGTGTGCGCCCGGCCCCATCGCGCACCGTAGAGCGACGTGAGGCGATATCCCTGCACCGGGACGACCCAGGTGACGGGGGCCTCGGCGAACCGGACCAGCCGGTCGCCGGCGAGCGCGTCGAGCGACGCGGCATCGGCCAGCTCCTGCTCGACCTTGGCCGCGAGGACGGATTCCGTGAGCTGCTCCCGCTGGGTCGACCTCTCCACCGTGTCCTGCGACCGGATCGCGAGCGCAGCGGCCACGGCCTTGGCGTCGAGGACTGGAGCTCGCTCCACCTCGGGCGTGGCGGTGACGGTCGGCCGAGCACCCGCGCCCAACGCGGCCGACGCCGGACCGCTGAGGGTCAGCGCACCGGCGGCTGCCGTGGCGAGGGCGATCGAACCGACTGCGGCCGGGAGGTGGTGGGTCTTGGGACGACGATGTTGACCGCGGCGGCGGCCTCGGGGAGCACGGGGCACGTCAAAGTAGCCTTGCTTTTCGGGATCGTGGGCGCTCGGACCATAACGCACAGGTCACGCCGGCTCAAGTTCCCTCGCCGCGGCTGTGGACGGTTCACGCGATCAGCGCGCGGTGGGGACGGCGTTACGCTTCGACAGCCCACCGGCGGTCGGGACGGATCAGTCGCCTTTCCGACGTCCGCCGACCACGAGCCCGTCGACCACAAGGAGGCCCGGATGCCCGGCGCAGGTGCGATCCGGGTCGTGGTCGCGAAGCCCGGTCTCGACGGCCATGACCGCGGCGCGAAGGTCGTCGCGCGCGCACTGCGCGACGCCGGGGTCGAGGTGATCTACACCGGCCTGCACCAGACTCCCGAGCAGATCGTCGAGACCGCGATCCAGGAGGATGCCGACGCGGTCGGCCTGTCAGTGCTCTCCGGTGCGCACATGACGCTGTTCAAGCGGGTGATCGATCTTCTCGCCGAGCGCGACGCTGCAGACATCGTCGTGTTCGGCGGCGGGATCATCCCCGAGGACGACGTCGCGCTCCTCGACGAGATGGGCGTCGCCAAGGTGTTCCGGCCCGGGGCCACGACCTACGACATCGTGGACTGGGTGCGCGCGAACGTCGGGGACGGTTCGGCCGGGCTGTGAGCCCGGGTGGCGGCCGGTCCGGCACCTTGACCGACGTCGCCGGGCTCAAGGTCGGCCACCACGAGCGACGCACCGATGGCTGGTTGTCCGGTACGACGGTTGTGCTGGGGCCACCAGAGGGCGTGGTCGCGTCGGTCGACGTGCGCGGCGGCGCCCCTGGGACTCGCGAGACCGACCTGTTGCGGCCGGGCGCGCTGATCGAACGCGTGCACGCCATCGTGCTGACCGGCGGGAGCGCGTACGGCCTGTCGGCCGCGAGCGGCGTGGTCGACGCGCTCGGCGCCGACGGAATCGGCTTCCGGGTGGGTCCCGAGCCGGGTGCGATCGTCCCGATCGTGCCCGCGGCCGTCATCTACGACCTCGGCCGCGGCGGCGACTTCTCCTGCCGGCCCGGCCCGGCCGATGGGGTCGCCGCCCTGCGCGCAGCCTCCGACGGTCCGGTCGTTCAAGGGTCGGTCGGCGCGGGAGCGGGTGCGCGCGCCGGCGGTCTCAAGGGCGGTCTCGGATCGGCCAGCCAAGTGGTTGGTGACGGGTGGACGGTGGCCGCGCTCGTGGTGGTGAACGCGGCCGGCAGCCCGGTCGCGCCCGACGGCAGCCTGTACGCCGCGGCGTACCTGACCGATGCGGTGGACGCGGCGCTGGCACGGGCGCCGCGCGTCGATCCGTCCCTGCTGGCCGAGGCGCAGGCCATGGCGCTGGCACCCTCGATGAACACGACCATCGGCGTGGTCGCCACCGACGCGAGGTTGACCAAGGCGCAGTGCGCCCGGCTCGCGATGGCCGGCCAGGACGGCATCGCCAGGGCGGTCCGGCCGGCGCACCTCCTCGTGGACGGCGACTCGATCTTCGGCCTGAGCACGTCCCGGGCCGCCGTCCCGGACGACCGGATGATCGACGCGCTGCTGGCCGCCGCCGCGGACTGCGTGAGCCGCGCGATCGGGCAGGCCATGCTGGCCGCCACCTCGGCCGGCTCGCTCGTCTCGTTCCGGGACCTCGCCGACCGGCAGGTGGCGCGGGGCGGATAACCTCACCGGGCGGTTCCGGTGCGCCACGGCCGGCTGCGCGCGCGCCATCGACTCGGGCACACGAACCACGACCGACGACGACGACGAAGGATGGGCGACTCGTGGACCTGATGGAGTACCAGGCGAAGGACCTCTTCGCCAAGCACGGCGTGCCGACGCTTCCGGGCGACGTCGCCGAGACGGCGCAGGAGGCGCGCGCCATCGCCGAGGAGATCGGCGGTCCGGTCGTGGTCAAGGCCCAGGTCAAGACCGGCGGTCGGGGCAAGGCCGGCGGCGTCAAGCTCGCGGACACCCCTGACGAGGCGGCTGAGCGAGCCGGCGCCATCCTGGGGATGGACATCAAGGGCCACACCGTCCGCAAGGTCCTCGTGGCCCAGGCCAGCGAGATCGACGCGGAGTACTACTTCTCGTACCTGCTCGACCGCACCAACCGTACGTTCCTCGCGATGGCCTCCGTCGAGGGCGGCATGGACATCGAGGAGGTCGCAGCGACCAAGCCCGAGGCGCTGGCGAGGATCCCGGTGGACGCGCTGACCGGGGTCGACGACGCGAAGGCCCGGGAGATCGTCGAGGCCGCGCGGTTCCCCGCCGACGTCGCCGACCAGGTCGTCGCCGTCATCGGGCAGCTCTGGACGGCGTTCGTCGCCGAGGACGCGACCCTGCTCGAGGTGAACCCGCTGGTCCGGACGCCGGAGGGCAAGATCGTCGCCCTCGACGGCAAGGTCACCCTCGACGAGAACGCGGACTTCCGCCAGCCCGACCACGCTCAGCTCGCCGACGTCGACGCGGCGAACCCGCTCGAGGCCAAGGCGAAGGAGAAGGGCCTCAACTACGTCAAGCTCGACGGTGAGGTCGGGATCATCGGCAACGGCGCCGGGCTGGTGATGAGCACGCTCGACGTCGTCGCGTACGCGGGTGAGGCGCTCGACAACGGCCGCGGCGGCAGCGTCAAGCCGGCGAACTTCCTCGACATCGGCGGTGGCGCCTCGGCCGACGTGATGGCCGACGGCCTGGAGATCATCCTCGGCGACCCCGACGTCCGCAGCGTGTTCGTCAACGTGTTCGGCGGGATCACGGCCTGCGACGCAGTGGCCCGCGGCATCGTGCAGGCGCTGGCCATGCTGCAGGCGCAGGGCGAGCACTTCGAGAAGCCGATCGTCGTCCGGCTCGACGGCAACAACGCCGAGGAGGGTCGGCGCATCCTCGACGAGGCCTCGCACGACCTGGTCGAGCTGATCGACACGATGGACGGAGCCGCGGGCCGCGCGGCCGAGCTCGCGGCACAGGGGGCCTGACATGGCGATCTTCCTCAACCAGGACAGCCTCGTCGTGGTCCAGGGCATCACCGGGTCCGAAGGTGGCAAGCACACCCTGCGCATGGTGGCGTCCGGCACGAAGATCGTCGCTGGCTGCACGCCGGGCAAAGGTGGCCAGACGGTCGACGGTGGGGCGGGCGAGATCCCTGTGTTCGACTCCGTCGCCGAGGCGGTGGAGAAGACCGCCGCGAACGTGTCGGTGATCTTCGTACCCCCGAAGTTCGCCAAGGCAGCCGTTGTGGAGACCGTCGACGCGGGCGTCCCGCTCTGCGTGGTGATCACCGAGGGCATCACGGTCCACGACACCGCGGCGTTCTTCCAGTACGCGGAGAACTCAGGAACGACCCGGATCGTCGGCCCGAACTGCCCAGGGCTGATCACCCCCGGCCAGTCGAACGCAGGCATCATCCCGGCCGACATCACCCGGCCTGGCCGCATCGGCCTGGTCTCGAAATCTGGCACGCTGACGTATCAGATGATGTACGAGCTGCGCGACATCGGCTTCTCCACCGCCGTCGGCATCGGGGGCGACCCGATCATCGGGACCACCCACATCGACTGCCTGGCCGCTTTCGAGGCCGACCCCGACACGGACGCGATCGTCATGATCGGCGAGATCGGCGGCGATGCCGAAGAGCGGGCAGCGGACTACATCAAGGCGAACGTGACGAAGCCGGTGGTCGGGTATGTCGCCGGCTTCACCGCACCCGAGGGCAAGACGATGGGGCACGCCGGAGCGATCGTCTCTGGCTCGTCCGGCACCGCGAGGGCCAAGCAAGAGGCACTCGAGGCGGCCGGCGTGCAGGTCGGCAAGACGCCATCGGAGACCGCACGGATCATGCGGGAGCTGATGACCGCACGCGGCTGACCGGCAACACCGACACATGATCATTGGACGGGCGGGCGGCGTGCCTGCGGCCAGGGCGCGGCCGGCCTTGCGAGCATGACCGGGTGCACCCCCTCCTCGGTCGCCTCTCGCTGCTCCCGGACCGATCGGCCGAGGACGCGCCGGACGCGAGTTGGCGCGCCGCCGGCGTCGCGGTGGCGTGGACCGTCGCCACGTCGCTGGTCCCGCTGGTCCTCCTCGTCCTCGTCGGGTGGCTGGCATCCGGCTTGGTAGGTGGTCTCGGCGACCCGTTCCGGCTCGCCGTGGACATCTGGCTGGCCGGGCACGGCGTCCCGCTCGAGCTGGCCGCCGGATCGTCGACGCTGCACCCGCTCGGTGTCACCGTCGTCGTCCTCGCCCTGCTCTGGCGCGGTGGCCGGTGGGCTGGGCGGAGCTCCGCACCGCGGACGTTCGCCGCCGCCGGTCGCCTCACCGCGCTCCTCGCCATGGGCTACGGCAGCGCCGCCGCGCTCCTGGCCGTGGCCGGGAACGGTCCGGCGGCTCGCCCGGACGTCGTGATCGCCGCGATCGCCGGGGTCGCGGTCGCCGCCGCCGTCGGCGGTCTCGGTGTGCTGAGCGGCTCTGCCCTGCTGCCCGGTGCTCGCGAGCGGATCCCGCTGGTGTGGCGGGTCGCGATCGACACCGGGGTCGCTGCCTCCCTCGTCCTGGTCGGGCTCGCGGCACTGCTGCTCGCCGGCGCGCTCGTGGTCCGGCGCACCACCGCGTACGACCTCGCGGCCAGCGTGAGCCCGGACGCGACCGGCTGGTTGCTGCTGCTGCTGCTCAACGTGGCGCTCGTCCCGAACGCCGTGCTCGCCGTCCTTGCGTACGCGACCGGTCCGGGCTTCGCCATCGGCGTCGGCGCGTCTGTCTCGCTCGGCGGGTCCGAGGTCGGAGCGCTCCCGCCGCTGTCGATCCTCGCGGCTGTCCCCGGCTCCGCCGACCCGCACCCCGCGACGTACGTCGTCCTCGTGATCCCGCTGCTGGCTGGGATCGCCGCTGGACTGCTCGCCGTACGGCGTTCCGGGACACTGCGAGCTGAGATGTGCGCGCTGGCCGGGCTGGGCGCGGGTGGCGTCGCCGGTGTCCTCACCATGGCGGCGGCCTGGGCCGCGTCCGGCGGGCTCGGTACCGGACAGCTCGCGACGCTCGGCCCGACCGGGTGGATGGTCGGGGCGGCGGTCTCCGTCGAGATCGGGGTGGTCGCTGCCGCGACCGCCTGGGTCGGCTGCCCGCGGAGCCGATCCGGCTTGGTCGCCAACCTCTCGGCCCGGATCGCGCGCCCGGGCGACGGGAGCGTCGACGGGCCGGCCAGGTCCGGGAGCGCGAGCGATGCCGACGAGGAGACGGTCGCGCTCGAGCGCAAGGTCGGCTGACCGGAGGCCGAGGGCTCAGCCGAGCCCGAGCCGCCGGCGAGCGTCCTCGAGCAGCCGCTCGGAGCACGCCGCCTCGGCCTGCTTGGTGTTGGCGCCGCTGTTGCAGTCGTTGTACGTCGTGATCTCGTCCAAGAACACGAGGTAGCTCGCGAGCACCACAGCGACGAACGCGGTGCCGACCGACCCGAGCACGATGGCCACCACACCGGTCGACTCGCTGCGCTGCGCGATCACCGCGGCCCGGCGGGCGCGGACCCCGAGCACGATGGCGAGGATGCCGAGCCCGAGACCAACCACGCCGCTGTAGGGCAGGGCGACCAAGGTCACGAGCGGTGCGGCCGCAGAGCTCGCGAGAGCCAGCCGGCTGAGCCGCCCAGCTTGCGCCACCTGGGACGGCGTGGCGGCGGGGCGTTGCGGCTGACCCCACGGGCCGGGCGGTGGCGACGCCTGGCCGTACCGCGCTGGGGGCGGCCCGGTGGGCGGGGCATTGCCCGGCGGTGCGCCGTACGGACGGCTCGCCGGGGGTGGCCCGCCCTGACCAGAGCCGTACGGCTGCCCAGGTGGCGGTCCCGGTGGCAGCGGCTGCGGGGACTGCTGGTCCTCACCCACGCGCTACCTCCTGCTCGGGCCGGGCCAGCGCGATGACCGCCCGGCGTGGGACCTCTCGGTCGCTATCGTGGCCGACGGCTGGTCGGGCTCGCGAACCGGGCGCCACCGGCCCGCTTGAAGGCAGGAGTCGAAGATGACCGGCCCGACCCGATGAGTTCGCGCCGACTCGTCGTGCTCGCCTCCGGCGCCGGCTCGAACCTCGCGGCCCTGGTCGAGGCCTGCCGCGACCCTGCGTACGGCGCCGAGGTGGTCGCCGTCGGTGCCGATCGACTCGGAACCGGAGCGCTCGAGATCGCGGCCAGGTCACAGATCCCGACGTTCGTGGCTTCCGTCGCAGACCACCCCGACCGCGCGACCTGGGACGTCGCACTCACGGGAGCGGTTGCCGCGTTCACCCCGGATCTGGTCGTGTCGGCCGGTTTCCTCAAGCTCGTCGGGTCAGGGTTCCTGGCTCGCTTCGGCGACCGCTACCTGAACACCCACAACGCGCTGCTGCCGAGCTTCGCCGGGATCCACGGCCCGAGGGACGCGCTGGCGTACGGGGTCCGGATCAGCGGCGCCACGCTGTTCTTCGTCGACGCCGGGGTCGACACCGGCCCGATCGTCGCGCAGGTCGGGGTTCCGGTTCAGCCCGACGACACGGTCGAGACGCTCACCGAGCGCATCAAGATCGCGGAGCGCCAGCAGCTCGTCGACGTCGTCGGACGGCTGGTCCGCGAGGGCTGGACCATCACCGGAAGGAAGGTCACGATCCCGTGAGCACCGAGGAACGGCACGCGGTCCGTCGCGCGCTCGTGAGCGTGTACGACAAGACCGATCTGACCGAGCTTGCGCTGGGCCTGCATGCGGCCGGCGTCACGATCGTGTCGACCGGGTCGACCGCGGCGCGCATCGCCGAAGCCGGCGTACCGGTCACCGAGGTCGCTGACGTCACCGGCTTCGGCGAGTGCCTCGACGGCCGGGTGAAGACGCTGCACCCAGGCGTGCACGCCGGGCTGCTCGCGGACCGCCGCCGGCCCGACCACGTCGCCACGCTCGCGAGCCTCGGGTACGAACCGATCGACCTGCTGGTCTCGAACCTGTACCCGTTCTCGGCCACCGTCGCGAGCGGTGCGGAGCCGGACGAGTGCGTCGAGCAGATCGACATCGGGGGCCCGGCGATGATCCGCGCCGGCGCCAAGAACCACGCGAGCGTCGCGGTCGTCGTCTCGCCCGAGGGCTACCGGGAGCTCCTGGCCGCCGTCCATGCCGGCGGCTTCACGATGGCTGATCGGCGACGGCTCGCGACCGCCGCGTACGCCCATACCGCGACGTACGACATCGCGGTCGCCGAGTGGTTCGCGCAGGAGCTCGCGCCCGACGAGGCGGGGTGGCCGCGCTTCGCCGGGCTGGCGCTCCAGCGTCGGGCGGTGCTGCGGTACGGCGAGAACCCGCACCAGCGTGCAGCGCTCTACCTGGACCCGACCGTGGAGAGCGACAGCCTGGCCGCGGCCGAGCAGCTGCACGGCAAGCCGATGTCGTACAACAACTACGTCGACACCGACGCGGCCCTGCGAGCGGCACACGGCTTCCACTCGCCGGCCGTCGCGATCATCAAGCACGCGAACCCGTGCGGGATCGCCGTCGGCGGCGGTCTCGACCCGATCGCGGACGCGCATGCCAAGGCGCACGCCTGCGATCCGGTCTCGGCGTTCGGCGGGGTGATCGCAGCGAACAGACCGGTCACCAGGGGGATGGCCGAGCAGATCGCGGCGGTGTTCACCGAGGTGGTGGTGGCGCCTGAGTTCGAGCCGGTGGCGCTCGAGATCCTCCGCGGCAAGAGCGACCTGCGGATCCTCCGGACGGCGGCGCACAGCGGCATCGGGGTCGAGTGGCGCCAGATCTCCGGCGGGGTCCTGGTCCAGACTGCGGACACCGTCGACGAACCCGGTGACCGTACGACCGGCTGGAGCCTCGCAACTGGCGAGCCGCTCGACTCGAGCGGGCTCGCCGACCTCGAGCTCGCCTGGCACGCCTGCCGCTCGGTGAAGTCCAACGCGATCGTGCTCGCCCACGACGGGGCGACCGTCGGCGTCGGCATGGGTCAGGTCAACCGCGTCGATGCCGCCCGGCTCGCGGTAAGTCGCGCGGGGGAGCGGTCGGCCGGGTCGTTCGCCGCGTCGGACGCGTTCTTTCCGTTCGCCGACGGTCTGCAGGTGCTCATCGACGCCGGGGTCCGGGCCGTGGTGCAGCCGGGTGGTTCGATCCGCGACCAGGAGGTGGTCGACGCCGCTGCCGCCGCCGGGATCGCGCTCTACCTCACCGGTGTCCGCCACTTCGCGCACTGATCCGGTGCCGGCGCCCCTCCAGGCGGTGATCATGGAATTTCTGCCCTCTGCCTCGGAGGCAGGCTGTCAGTCGGCAGATTGGGAGGGCAATACTTCCTTGATCACCGCGGGTTGATTTCCTTGATGACCGCGGGTTGATCGGCACGTGTGGAAGAGTCCCGGCCGTGACGGCACAGGTGCTCGACGGCAGGGCGGTCGCGGCGGCGATCCGCGTCGACCTGACCGGGCGGGTCGAGCGGCTCTCGGCGGTCGGACGTCGCCCGGGTCTCGGCACGGTCCTGGTCGGCGACGACCCGGGCAGCCACTCGTACGTCGCCGGCAAGCACCGAGACTGCGCGCAGGTCGGGATCACGAGCATCGCGCGCGAGCTGCCGGCCACAGCCAGCCAGGCGGAGATCGAGGCCGTCGTCGACGAGCTCAACGCCGACCCGACCTGCACCGGTTTCATCGTCCAGCTCCCGCTGCCCCCCGGCATCGACAGCGGTGCGGTCCTTCAGCTGCTGGACCCGGCCAAGGACGCCGACGGTCTGCACCCGACCAGCCTCGGCCGGCTCGTCCTCGGCGAGCCCGGCCCGCTGCCGTGCACGCCCCGAGCCATCGTCACGCTGCTGCGCGCGTACGGCATCGAGCTCGCCGGCGCGGAGGTGACGGTGATCGGGCGCGGGGTCACGGTCGGGCGTCCGCTCGGCCTCCTGCTGAGCCGACGCACGGAGAACGCAACAGTGACGCTGTGCCACACGGGCACCCGAGACGTCGCCGACCACACGCGCCGGGCCGACATCGTCGTGGTCGCAGCCGGGGTTCCCGGCCTGCTCGGAGCGGACATGGTCCGCCCCGGAGCGGTGGTGCTCGACGTGGGCATCACCCGGACCGCGGCCGGGCTCGTGGGCGACGTCGACCCTGAGGTGGCCGAGGTGGCCGGGTTCCTGGCCAAGGTGCCCGGCGGCGTCGGTCCGATGACGCGGGCGATGCTGCTCACCAACGTGGTCGAGGCGACCGAACGGGTGGTCGTGGGCGCGAGCCGGTCTCGATGACCGTCGGGCGCGACGAGGGCCAGACGCCCGCGCCCTAGAATCGGGACGCGCCGACCCACCCCTGGAGGACCCTGTAATGGCTGACCAGCCGACCCGCGGCCTGGCTGACGTCGTGGCAGCCTCGACTGCGTTGTCAGACGTCGACGGTCAGGCCGGGCGGCTGTTCTACCGCGGGTACGACATCCATGACATCGCCGGCCGGACCTCGTTCGAGGAGTGCGCCCACCTCCTGCAACGAGGGGCCCTGCCGGACCGGGCCGAGCTCGACACGTTCGCCGCCGAGCTCGCCGATGCCCGCAGCATCGGCGCGACCGCCGAGCTCCTGATCCCCCACGTGGCGCAGTCGGGCACGCCGATGGAGGCGCTGCGCACGCTTGTGTCCGCGCTCTCGGTCGACGACGTGGACGCCGCTGACGGGTCGACGGAGGGCACCCGCCGGAAGGCGCTTCGCCTCGTGGCCCAGACGCCGGTGCTGATCGCGAAGTACCAGGCCGTCCGGACCGGCCGCAGCCTCCCCGACCCCGACCCGATGCTCGGCGTCGCCGGGAACTTCCTGCTGCAGATCACCGGGAACCCGCCGAGCGAGCGCTCGGCGCAGATCCTCGATGAGTGCCTCGTCCTCCATGCCGACCACACCATGAACGCGTCGACGTTCGCGGCGCGAGTCTGCGCCGCGACGCTGTCGGACATCCACTCCGCTGTCGTCGCCGCGATCGGCACGCTCCGCGGCCCGCTCCACGGCGGAGCCAACGAAGCAGTGATGCGGATGCTGCAGGAGATCGAGGCCTCCGGCGCCGACGTCGGCGACGACGTCCGGAGCCGGCTCGGGCGCGGCGAGAAGATCATGGGCTTCGGCCACCGCGTCTACAAGGTCGAGGACCCGCGCGCGACACACCTGCGGGCGATGTCCCGGGAGCTCGCCGACACGACGGGCAAGCGCAGCGCGTACGAGATGTCCCGCGCGATGGAGCTGGTCGTCCTCGAGGAGAAGGGTCTCTATCCCAACGTGGACTTCTTCGCCGCGAGCGTCTACCACCAGCTCGGGATCCCGATCGACCTCTTCACCCCGGTCTTCGCGATCTCACGCATGTCGGGGTGGACAAGCCATGTCCTCGAGCAACAGCTCGACAACCGCCTGATCCGGCCGGACAGCGAGTACATCGGGGAGCGCGACCAGAAATGGGTCCCGATCGAGGAGCGCTGAACCGCGTCGCCCGGCTGCGGGAGTGGCCGTTCGCGGCGGTCGTGACGACCGCACTCGTGGGTCTCTTCGTGGTGGCCGAGCTCGACCGGTTCCGACGCGGCAGCGTCGTGTTCGCCGCCGCGTTCGGCCTGGCCGGGCTGCTGCGGCTCGTGCTGCCGGCTCGGGTGGCTGGGCTGCTGGCCGTGCGCAGCCGGGGGTTCGACGTCGTCGCGTACGGGCTGCTCGCGGTCGGCATCGCCGTGCTGGCGATCATCGTTCCGGCGGACGTGCCCGGCGGTTGAGCGGGTCGGCAGGCTCAGTAGAGTCGCCGCGGACCACACCCAAGCACAGGAGGCAGCGTCGATGGCGCGCAGCGGCAAGGTGACCGTCGTAGGAGCCGGTTTCTACGGCTCGACCACAGCGCAGCGGCTGGCCGAGTTCGACGTGCTGGAAACCGTCGTTCTCACCGACATCGTCGAGGGCAAGCCCGAGGGCCTGGCGCTGGACCTGAACCAGTCCCGGCCGATCGAAGGCTTCGAGACGTTGGTCATCGGGCAGACCACCGGCCTGGACGGCTCGGGCTACGAGGCGATC